>CAXMOC010000114.1:0-2743 GCA_964194865.1 uncultured Opitutales bacterium
ACCCTCCACTCCGCAACATCCACTAAGGGAGGACGATAGCGGGGGTAGAATGAGCCGCCGATCACCTCCGAGAACGTTAGGATCACACTCAAGGGCATCCGCTGGAGTCTCTGGCGCTGTCCACGTCAGACAAGACGGAGCACAGAGCAAAGGAGCGCCGGATGGACTTCGCAGGCAAGCAGGTACTCATTACGGGTGCATCTCGCGGTATTGGCATCGCGGCCGCGAAGGAGTTTCTGGCACGGGGCGCTCGTGTCGCGGTCAATGGTCGAACCGAGCAGTCTGTCGCGACCGCGATCACCGAGCTAGGTGGCGGTGACCGCCTGGTAGCAGCGCCCGGAAACATCGGAACCGTACAAGGTTGCGAGTCGACCGTAAGAACCGCCATCGCAAGCCTTGGCGGCCTCGACGTACTCGTCAATAACGCGGGCGTCTGTATCGACTCGACGATCGAAAAATCGGACGAGACGACCTGGGACGAGACCCTCAATATCAATCTGAAGGGCACCTTTTTCTGCGCTCGCGCGGCACTCGCGGCGCTTCGGAAGAACGGTGGCGCGATCGTCAATCTGGCCTCGGTGGCGGGGCTGCTGGGCTCGGTAGAAGGTGCGGTTTACTCCGCGTCAAAGGGAGGTGTCGTGAATCTCACCCGCGCCCTTGCGATGGAGCTCGCGCCCGACATTCGAGTCAATTGTGTCTGCCCGGGCTGGGTTGACACCGACATGCTCCGTCGCGACTACGTCGACCTCGCTGACGATCCCGCCGCAGCCGAACGCGAGGCGATCGACGAAGCGCCGCTGAAGCGGGTGGCGACCCCCGAAGAGATCGCCAAGGCGATCACCTACCTCGCTTCTCACGAGGCAAGATTCATCACCGGCGTGGCGCTTCCCCTAGATGGGGGCATTTCAGCGGGCTATTGAAGCCGCACTCCCGAGACTCCCGGATTCCCGCGCCCCGCAGTTGAAATTCCCGAGCGCTGGCGTCATTCTCCAGCTTTCAGCGCTAGGTAGCCGAATCGGCTTTATCGGACTCTCGCGAAGACGCAGCTTGTTATTCCTAGATCCTCCAGGAGGGCGTGTGGGCTATCGAATCATTGCGTTACTGGTCGGTTTCTCCGCGGCGTGCCTGTTTCTGGCGGGGCCATCGCTCGCGGGAGGCTTCTACATTCCCGCCTTTGGCGGACCGAGCCAGGGAACCGCGAGCGCCGGAGTCAATGCGATCGCGCACGACGCTTCGACCGCCTATGCAAATCCGGCCGGTATGACCCGGCTCGATGATCACCAGTTCACGGGCGGAATCGCTCCGGGTTTCGCCACGGTCAAGTTCGACCGCGATAGCGACAGCCCCGACAACGGAGGCGGTGACGGTGGACAGCAGGGTGGATTTCTTCCCATCTCGAGCATGAGCTATGTCCACAAGCTCTCCGATCGCTGGCGCTTGGGCCTGAGTCTGCTGTCGGCCTCCGGCGCGGTTCTGGATCCCTCTAACGGCTGGGCCGGTCGCAACGAGGTCACCGAGCTTTCCCTGTTCACCTTGAGCCTGGGCCCAACCGTCGGCGTGCGTTTGACAGACTGGCTGTCGATCGGCGCCGGCGCCAACATCAGCTACGGAAAGGTGGACATGGACGTTCGGGCCCCGCTGCCATTGCTGGGCGAGCCGAAAATCAAGCTGGAAGACATGGACGACTGGGAGGTCGCGCCGATCGTGTCCGTGTTGATCGAGCCGATGGACACGTTGCGGGTGGGAGTACTCTACGTTGGAGAGACCGACTTCGACCTCGATGGCAAGATCAAGGGAACCGGGCCGGCACTCGATAGCGCCTCGATCAATCTCGATTTTCCACTCGCCCAGACCGTGCGAACCAGCATCTATTGGGAGGCCAGTGACAGTGTTGCGCTGATGCTCAGTAGCGGGTGGGAGGATTGGAGTACGGCGGAGAAGCTCCCGGTTTCCGTCACGATGGGATCCGCCGCGATTCCGCTGGGATTTCGCGACACCTGGTACATCGGTGCGGGTGTGCACTACCAGTTGAACGATGCGTGGACACTGCAGACCGGCTTCCGTTACGACAGCTCGGCGCTCAAAGACAGCGACCGGACGACCGCGTTCCCGATCGATCGCCAGGTGTCGGTCGGAGTCGGCGCACTCCACGAGTTCAGCGAGAAGCTGCGCATCGGGCTCTCGTTCCAGTGGACGAGCCTCGGCAACGCGAGCGTGAACACCGCCAACATCAAGGGCGACTATAAGTCCAACGACATGTTCCTGTTTGGCGCAACGATGGCGTGGAAGAAACTTCCCTGGAGCGGCTGGGGAACCCTCTGATCTAGCCGCCAGACTTCAAGGCAAGGCCCCCCGATTGCGGGTACCGCTTCCGATCGCTGGATGACTCTCGGCCCTAGTCGGCCTGACAGACCCCGAAGAGTACGAAGCTGATATCGTCGCCCGCAACTGCGGCCGACATGTCGCCCGACACCGCGTCGATCACGATGCTCCAGCCGCGGCCGTTTTGAATACCCTGCAGGACCGTCTGATTATCGAGCTTCTCGACGTTCTGGATCTTCGTAGCCTCGTCGCTGGTGGCACCTTCGAGCCTTCCCGTCATCTCCTTGTTCTTGAAGTCGATGGTCAGAAACTTCGGGATGTTCAGATCCTCGACTTCGGCTCGCTCGCACTCGCCGGCGCCTTCGCATTGAACCGCGTCCGTCGGAGCGCAGAGCAAGGTGCGCGAGCCATCGAAGTCCGC
>CAXMOC010000115.1:0-3234 GCA_964194865.1 uncultured Opitutales bacterium
GGTCGTAGCGCAGGTCGCGGTCGAAGGCGGGCCGAACCGGATCGTCCACGAACTCGCGAAACGTGATGTAGAGGCTCACGAGAGGCGCGCCCAGCGGGCGGATGTCGGACGGTGGCATTTGCGAACCTGATTGAGCGGGAGGCCTCGTGAAGCGCGCGCTCGGGCTGGTGGCGATCAGCCTGCTGATCTCCGGGGCGACCCACGCCAACAACGGGGGAATCAACAGCTACTCCGGCAACCCGACCACTCAGGGTGGAGCGACCTGCAACGCGTGTCACACCGGCGGACTCGCTCCCAGCGTCGTCCTGGACGGACCCGCGCAAGTGATGGTCGGCGAGACTCACCGCTATTCCCTGCGCATTTTCGGAGGCCAACAGGTTGCTTGCGGCCTCAACGTGTCCGCCACGGACGGCGAGCTCAACGCCGTCGAGGCCGGCAGCTGGATATTCTCAGAAGAGTTGACCCACCAGGGCCCGCGCCCAGTCGACTTGGACGGTGAATGTTGGTTCCACTTCGACTGGACTGCACCCCTCGCGGCCGGCGCGGTCCGCCTCTACGCGGCCGGAAACTCCGTTGACCTGAGCCAGACGACGGCAGGCGATCATGCCACGGCCACGGAGCTGGTGATCGACGTCGAACGGCCGCGCCGCTTCCGGAGCCCCCCCGTCGCGCGAGCGGGCGGCCCCTACGCGGGAGTCGTGGGCAGCGCCATCGCGGTGGATGGGTCCGACTCCTATGAACCCAATGGAACGACTGTCTCGTACGAGTGGGACTTCGGGGACGGCGGCCATGGGTCGGGCGCTTCGGCCGCCCACATCTACACCAACGCGGGTCAATACCAGGTGAACCTGACGCTGACGGACGGTCGCGACGCAAGTGACTTCGATACGACCGAGGCAATCGTCAGCGCCGAAGCACCGCCTATCCGTGCAGTTCGAGTCGTCGCTTCGGACGAGCTCAAACCGGCCGTGCACGTGACGGCACCGCCCGGCGATCCGCGGCTGTTCGTGGTGCGGCAGTGGAGTGACGCGGCTCTCACACGAGCCAGCATCCGCATCGTCCAGGGCGATCAGGTGCTGCCAACGCCATTTCTCGAGATCGAACCCGTTGGAGGTGTCGGCGAGGAGGCCGGCTTGCGCGGCTTGACCTTCTCCCCCGACTACGCGACCAGCGGTCTGTTCTACGTGATGTACAGCGACACCAGGAACAGTACGGTGGTGGCGCGTTACCGCGTGAGCAGCGACCGCAGCCGGGCCGAGCCCAACTCTGCCGAAGTCTTGCTCGAGGTGCCGATGGGCCGCTTTCATCACGGCTCGCACCTCGAGTTCGGACCCGACGGCTACCTCTACATCGCGCTCGGCGAGGGAGGCACCCGGGAAGACGCCCAGAACGATGGGAAGCTGGCCGGCAAGCTGCTCCGCATCGACGTATCGGGTGGGCTGGGCAGCGGCTATTCCATCCCTCTGGACAATCCCTTCGTCGGGCCGCAGCTGCCACTCGACGAGATCTGGGCCAAGGGGCTTCGCAATCCCTACCGCTTCGACTTCGACCCAGCGACGGGTCATCTCTACATCGCCGACGTCGGACAGGCGTCGCGCGAAGAGGTGAACCTGGAGCGCGTCGACAGCTTCGGCGGTCTCAACTACGGCTGGCCACTAATGGAAGGAACCACCTGCTTCGAGGGAACTCCAGAGCAGTGCGACGATGGCTCGCTGGTTGCGCCGATCCACGAGTACGATCACTCTCAGGGCTGCTCCATCACCGGAGGCTCCGTCTACCGCGGCGTCCTTCCGGATCTCCAGGGCCGCTACTTCTTCGCCGACTTCTGCAGCTCCCGGATTTGGAGCCTGATCTGGGATGGCGCCGACGGAATCGGCGACCTGATCGATCACCGCTCGGAGTTGATTCCGGACACCGGCTCGATTGAGCGAATCTCCGCCATCCAACCGGACGGCTTCGGCGAGCTGGTGATCGTGGATCGCGACGACGGAGAGCTCTTCCGCATCCTCTCCACCGCGGCCGATACCGACGGCGACCACGTACCCGATGAGCTGGACAACTGCAGCGCCCACCCGAATCCCCAGCAAGCAGATACCGATGGTGATCTATGCGGAAACGTCTGCGATCCGGACTGGAACCAGGACGGCCTCGTAACCATGGTGGACTTCGGCCTCTGGGCCCACGCCTTCGGCAGCATCGACGAGAACCTTCAGGTTGTGGAGCCGCATACCGGTGCGGTGGGCTTCGCCAGCTTCGGCCGCTGGCGGGCAGCATTTGGGGGCGTGCCGGGCCCATCGGGTCTCGCCTGCCCCTGAGCGCGGTGGCGCTACCGCTTGCCAATCACGCGGGCCGCTTCGGCCGCAGCCGCCCGGCGTTCCGACGGCCGGCGCGGAAGCTACGTTCACCGCGTGAAGGAGGTCGCCATGGACCGACGCTTCTACCCCAACGAACAGCCCGAATATCGCAAGGCGCGCAACGAGCTGCTCGACGCCGAGGCCGCTCTTCGCGACCAGCTGGAGCGGGTCGCCGCCCTGCGGCGAACATTGCCCCTGGGCGGAGAGCTCGAGCAGGATTATCGCTTCGAAGAACGAGATGCAGCGGCAGGCGTTCGAAGCGTCAAGCTCAGCGAGCTCTTCGGGGCGGGTCGAGACAGCCTTTGATCTATGGCTTCATGTACGGACCGAACATGGAGCGGGCTTGCCCGATGTGTACCTCCTTTCTGGACTCGCTCGACGCTGCGGCGCCGCACATCACCCAGCGCGTGAACCTCGCCGTTTGTGCGCGCTCCCCGATCGACCGCGTCGCCGACTTCGGTGCCAGTCGGGGCTGGAGCAACCTTCGACTCCTCTCGTCTGCCAGCAACAGCTACCAGTACGACTATCTCGCCGAAAGCGACGACGGGAGCCAATTGTCCATGGCGAACGTGTTCATGAGGCGCGGCGGCAGAATCTGGCACTTCTGGGGCTCGGAGCTGCTCTTCCAGCCCTACCCCACCGGCAACTCGCGCCACGTCGACCTACTCTGGCCGCTGTGGAACGCGTTGGATCTCACACCCGAGGGCCGCGGAGAATCCTGGTATCCGGCACTGGAATACGGCACCGGGCACGGTGCGGAGTGATCCGATGACGCTGATGCGCGCGGCATCAGCTTCACTGGCACTCCTTCTTTGCTGGGGCTGCGCGGCAAACCGACCCATCCTGTACCCGAATGCCACCCTGGCGCAGCGCGGGAACA
>CAXMOC010000116.1:0-6559 GCA_964194865.1 uncultured Opitutales bacterium
CGGATCTGGACCTCGATCCTGGGATTCGCTTCCAGGTTGTAGCGCCAGCCCGGATGCTTCTGCTGGCCCATCGCGCTCGCGACGATCAGCCGGTCGCCCTCGTGTTCCACAGAGGTGAGGTGGACCGACCTTTTCTTGCCCGAGCGGCGGCCGGTCATCGTAATGGTGAGCATGGCATCGGGGGTGGGACCCATCGTCGAGAAGCGTCCGTTCGTCGCCCGCATGATCAACGGATCGAGCGGTGCCGAGATCGTCCGGATCAACCAGGTCGTCACCGGGTGGGTCACGAGCTTGACCACGAAGTCGTCGGCGGGATCGGGTGTGTCTGCCATTCCTCTACCTCCTGCCCAATCATCTACCTCTTGCCTTATGGATGGGCCTCGATTTTCGCAGCGTTTTCTTCCATTCTGATCATCTTCGAACGAAAGTTCACGATGGCAGCTCTTTTGGGGGTCAGTCCATCGATCGAACACATCGCAACCAATCGTCACGCAGCGAATGGGAGACATCATGACCGAAGACGAACGAACGAAGCTGATCGCCCAGATCAAGGGTGCCCTGACCTTCCCCGAGGAAATCGAAGATGACTTCGGTGGCTTCGTCGCAGACACGGTCATGGGCGGTGTCTGGAGTCGCCCTGGGCTCTCGCCGCGCGATCGCAGTCTGATCACCGTCGCGGCGCTGACCGCGCTCGATCGCCCCCACGAGCTGAAGATTCACCTCGGCATCGGGCTCGACAACGGCCTCGACAAGAAGGAGATCTGCGAGCTCATCATGCACATGGCGGTCTACGGCGGCTTCCCGGTTGCAGTCGAAGGCATGCGCATCGCGAAAGAGGTCTTCGACGCCCGCTAGGCGGTAGGGCTGAGCGGATCACGCTCTACGTCCCGGTGAACTGCCCCATGTCGAAATAGTCCCGCCAGGCAGCGATCTTTCCGTCGGCCGTCACTTCGAATACACCGCAGACCGGCGCCGCGATCTTCTTGTCGCCGAGGTCGAACGAGTCGATGCGCTCGTTGAAGACGATGTTTCCGCTGGCGACCTGAGTTTTGATCTCGAATTGAATGCCGTCCGGGCTGGACGCGAGGAAACCCTTGATGAAATTTTCGATCTCGTTCTTGCCGGTGTGCGCGGCCATCGGAATGTTGTGATAGACCGCATCGTCGGTGAAGGCCCCCATGATGTAGTCCAGGTCGGCGCGGCCCCAGGCGGCGCAAAAGTCTCTCACGATCTGTCCAGCGTCCATGCTTTGCATCTCCTCTCGCTCGCCTTCCGTCTCAATAAGTCGAGCGCAACGAAGTCTAGTCGGTCTGTGCTGTCGAGCCAGCGAACCTCGAGAAAGCCGACTCGGAGGATGTCGAAAAAGCCAGCTCCGAGAATGGCATTTCTCGAGGCGCCGATCCTATCGGGATGAGGTGTAGAATGCGGCGCCGTGCCAGCAGGAGCTCCGCATGTCACCGACCGCCTCTGCCGCCGTGCGCCGTCGACTGGGGCACCCCGTCATCGACTCCGACGGTCACCTCGTCGAGTTTCTCCCCGCCTTCCTGGACTTCTTGAAGTCCGCAGGTGGCGAGCGCGTGGTGACGCGCTTCCAAGCCGCCTGGAACGAGACCTCCCTGAGCTCGAGCTGGTACGATCTCTCGCCCGCCGAGCGTCGCGACGTGCGCGCCATTCGACCGGCGTTCTGGAACGTTCCGACGAAGAATACCCGCGACCTCGCCACCGCGATGTTCCCGAAGCTGATGTACGAGCGGCTCGAAGAGGTCGGTTCCGACTTCGCCGTGCTGTACCCGGGCCTCGGCCTGGCGACTCCGGTCTTTCGCGACGAAGAGGTGCGCCGCGCCAGCTGCCGCGCGCTCAACAACATGTACGCGGATACTTACCTCGAGTTCGCCGACCGCTTGACGCCCGTTGCCGTGATCCCCATGCATACACCCGAGGAGGCGATGGAGGAGCTGGACTACGCGATCGGCGTGCTGGGCTTGAAGGCGATCGTGATGGCGAGCTACGTGCAGCGTCCCGTTCCGGCCGTCTTGCGCGATCACCCCGGTGCCATTCGGCATGCGTTCTGGCTCGATACCTTTGGCATCGACAGCGCCTACGATTACGACCCCGTGTGGCGCCGCTGCGAAGAGCTCGGCGTCTCGCCGACCTTCCACTCCGGCGGGATGGGATTCACGACGCGCAGCTCGATCTCCAGCTACATGTACAACCACATCGGCCACTTTGCGGCGGCGGCCGAGGCCGTCTGCAAGTCGCTGTTTCTGGGTGGCGTCACCCGCCGCTTTCCCGAGCTTCGGTTCTCGTTCCTGGAGGGGGGTGCGGGCTGGGCACGAAATCTACTGTGCGATCTCGTCGGACACTGGCAGAAGCGCAACCGCAAGAGCATGCAGAACTACGACCCATCGCTGCTCGACCGCGACCAGTTCGCCGAGCTATTTCGGCGCTACGGGGGCAAGCTCGCCGTGGGACGCGAGCTGGTCGAGGGTTCGGAGCTGCTGCAGACCGTCACCGGAACGCCGGAAACCGAGGCCACGCTCGACGAGTGGCAGCATTGCGAGATCGCGCGGGTGGAGGACATCCGCGACCTCTTCGTCGACAATTTCTACTTCGGCTGCGAGCCCGATGACCCCATCACCGCAACCGCCTTCGACGCCAGCCAGAATCCGTTCGGGGAGAAGCTCAACGTCCTCTACGGATCGGACATCGGACACTGGGACGTTCCCGACATGAACGACGTCCTCGCCGAAGCCTGGGAGCCGGTCGAAAAGGGCTGGATCACCGAGAGCGACTTCCGCGACTTCTTGTTCCGCAACCCCGCGAGCTTCTGGACGGCGCAGAACCCGAAGTTCTTTCACGGCACCGCCGTTGAGCAGGACGTGGCATCGTTGCTGGCTTCGGCTCGATGAACCCGACGTCGTCGCGTGAAGCGTCCCGGTGACGACGCAATTCGGAGTCGTGATCCCGAGCTGGGGAAGCGGCGGCGATGCGGGTGCCATCCGCGAGATCGTGAGCGCCGCCGAGGACCTGGGATTCGCCAGCGCGTGGTTCGCCGATCATCTGCTGCTTCCCGAGTACGCCCTCGCGCTCTCACCGGCCAACTGGTACGAGGCGCTCTCCTGCTGCCTCTACGGGATGGGGCACACCTCGAGGATCCGCTTTGGCACCGACGTCCTGGTCGCGCCCTACCGAGATCCCCGTCTGCTCGCGAAGATGGCCGCAACCGCAGATCAGCTCTCGGGCGGCCGCCTCACCCTCGGCCTGGGGGTCGGTTTTCTGCGCGGCGAGTTCGAGGCTCTCGGGGCGCATAGCTACGAGCGGCGCGGCGACGTCACCGACGAAACCTTGCGCGTGCTGCGTCTGCTCTTCGAGTCGGAAGGCCCGGCGAGCTTCGACGGCGAGTACCTGCGCTTTGCCAACGTCCACGTAGCACCCGCGCCCGTGCAGCGCCCGCTACCACTCTGGGTGGGGGGCAATGGGCGCCGAGCGTTGCGACGCGCAGCCCTGCTGGGAGACGGCTGGCATCCGCTGTTTCCCGGTGTCGAGGCCTACCGTGCGGGTGTGCAGGCCATCACCGCATTGCGCGGCGAGCGCGGGCTCGACGACTTCACCTTCTCCTACAGCTGCTCGGAGACCCGCATCACCGACGCACTACCCGACAGCGACTCGAGCGAGCCCTACAGCTACGCCGACATGGGAGAGATTCCGGACGACTACGCGTACGCGCCGCCGGCGCCGCGCAGCCAGGGCGGCCGCGCGCTCTTCGTCGGCACCGAGGACCAGATCGGCGACGACATCGGGTCTCTGGTAGACGCCGGCGTGCAGCACTTCGCGCTGCGCTTCTGGTCGGGCGACCCGGCGTTCGCGCCGGAGCGCTTCATCCGGCAGCTCCGGCGCTTCGCCGAGCACATCGCGCCGAGATTTGCCGATTGATTCCTGTTGCCCGCGACCTGCGCGCGGCAGACTCGAGGCGTGGCCTTCAGACTCCGCGGATCACGTGCCCACGTCGCTCGCCGGTGAGTTCGCCGCGTTCGACCGCGACTCCACCGTTCACGATCACGGCTTCGATTCCGTCGGCGCGAGTCACCAGACGCTGGTTGCCGCCCGGCAGGTCACTCACCAGCTCGGGCTCGTGGGGCAGTACCCGCTCCGGGTCGAAGAGCACGACGTCGGCGTAGAAGCCCGGGCGCAGCTCGCCGCGCTCGGGAATCCCGAAGAACCCGGCGGGAACGCTGGTCAGCTTGCGGACGGCGTGCTCGAGGGGCATCAACTTGCGCTCCCGGATCCAGCGGCCGAGGAAGTAGGTCGTGTAGGCGTGGTCGGCGAGCAGGGTGAGGTGCGCACCGGCGTCCGACAGGCCGATCATCTGGTTCTCGTCCAGCAGACTCGGGCCGCGGCCTTCGTCCCCCGAGAGCGTGTAGCCGAACTGCATGTGGAGATCGTCCTCGAGTGCTACGTCAAAGAAGGCATCGAAGGGATCCTGGCCGCGCGCCGAGGCGATCGCCTCGACGCTCGAGCCGATGTGCTTGCGCAGCCCGGGCTCGTTGGCGGTGAGGATCGATACGCCGTCCCAGTTGCCCTGGAACAGGCGGAAGCCCGTGAACTCGCCCTCGACGTCCTGGCGGAAGCGGGCGCGGAACGACGCGTCGCGGAGCAGCTCGCGCAGCGGCTCGTCTTTGAGCGCCGCCGTCTCTTGCCAGCTCGGCAGCTGATCGAACAATCCCATCTCGTCCAGCCTGAACTCCATGCTGGTGGGCCGGCAACTGGTCTGGGGGAGTACGCGGTGGCCTTCGGCGGTCGCGCGATCGAGCTTCGCCTGCTCCTCTTTACCCACCATGCCGAGCAATGTGACGGGCCTGCCGCTGCGCTTCGCCACCGCGATCGGGACATCGACGTCGATCAGGTCGCGCGTGACGATTTCGAACGCGCCGCGCCCGTACTCGGACAGCACGCCGGTGAGCTCGATGACCTCGGCGTCGCTCGCCAGCCGGCTCGGCACCGGTTTTCCGTCGCCGCCGATGTGGGTGGGGGCCATTGAGGTCGAGAAGCCCAGTGCACCGGCGTCCATGGCCTCACGCACCTGCTCCCGCATAGCATCGATCTCTTCGGGGGTCGCCTCCCGCTCGGCCGCGGCATCGCCCATCACGAAATAACGAATGGCCGAGTGACCGGCGAGCACGCCCACGTTGAGGCCCGGTGACAACGTCTCGATTGCGTCGAGGTACTCGGGAAACGTCTCCCAGGTCCAGTCGACGCCCGAGCGCAGCGCGTCGAGGCTCATGCCCTCTACCCGCGTCAGCATGCGCATGATGCGATCGCGGCCGTCCGGCCGACACGGTGCCACGGTGAAGCCGCAGTTGCCCATCACGACACTGGTGATGCCCTGCCAGCACGAGGGGGTGAGGTCCGGGTCCCAACACACCTGGGCGTCGTAGTGGGTGTGGGGATCGATGAAGCCCGGGGCTACCGCGAGCCCACTGGCGTCGATCTCACGCTTGCCCGCATCCGCGCGTCCGCCCAGCTGGGTGATGCGTTCGCCATCGATGGCGACGTCACCGGTCTCGCCGGGCTTGCCGGTTCCGTCGTAAACGGTTCCACCGCGTATCACCAGGTCGTGTGCCATCGGGGCCTCCGGCTTTACCGGTTAGCGGCGGGCGAAGCCCGCCTGCCGGCGCGGCACGCCCGCAGCGTGCCTGGGGGGGTCATTCTACGCCTGCGGAGGCGCTGTGCTCAATCGAATTGCGCGAAGAGTAGGCGCCCGGTGTTACCACATGCTTTCGAGCAACGTCTGTACGGCGTCGAGGTCGTCGCTGCCCAGGCTGGCGAGTTCGTCCCGCGCCGCCTGGGCGACCTGGGGGATCTCGTCCCGGACGGCTCCCGCGTCGCGCAGACGCGTGGGGACACCGAGGTCGGCGATGAAACGCTCGAGCGCGTCGGCGGCCTTCGCAGGCGTGGCGACGCCGAAGATGTCGGCGATGCGCTGCTGGGCGGGCTGGGTGCGATCTGCCAGGAAACGCATCACAGCGGGGAGTGCGATGCAGGAGGTGACGCCATGGGGGACGTTCCAGAAGGAGCCGATCTGGTGGCCGAGCGGGTGCGAGAGCCGGGTGCCGACGTTCAGGATGCCGCTGATGGAGAGCCATGAGCCCAGCATGCAGTCGGCGCGGACCTCGCTGGCGTCTGGATCACGCGACTCGGGCAGCCGCAGCCACAGCAGCCGCAGCGCCTCGGCCGCCAGGGTGTCGCTATAGGGGTGGGGGTTGCGGGCCCAGAGGGTTTCGAGCGCATGGTCGATGGCCCGCATGCCGGTCGAGAGCCACAGGGACTCGGGCGTATGCCGCGTTACGTCCGGGTCGTGGATGATGACCCGGGGAATGATGTCAGGGTCGTAGACGCCGCCCTTGCGGCGCGTCGACTCATCGGTGACGCCCGCGAAGGGCGTGAACTCTCCCGACGAGAGCGTCGTCGGGATCGTGATCTGCGGCGGCTTCCGCTTCCCCAATGCGTGTGCGATCGCCTTGGTGGCATCCACGACACTCCCGCCCCCGAAGGCCACGAG
>CAXMOC010000117.1:0-18747 GCA_964194865.1 uncultured Opitutales bacterium
CCTTCCACACCTGTTCGATGCAGATCAACTACCTGGCGGCCGCGATCGACGAGGGCATCGTCGCGGAAGCCCGGCTGTTGCGCCGGGGCAAGGAGATCTGCTTCACCGAAGTCGACGTCACCACCGAGGCCGGCAAGTCGATCGCGCACGTCACGGCGAGCGTGCGCGGACGCTTTGGTCAGGAACCCGCAGAGCGAATCGCGTCCCGGGGCGACCACGGAGAGAGCGACCCCGGCGCGATGGGCCCGCACCTGAAGACGCTGCCTTTCATCGGCAGTCGCGGGATCGATTGCGAACACATGACGGGCGGCACCTCTCGGCTGATCATGCCTTTTCTCGACACCAACGCGGACGAGAACGGGGGCGTGCACGAAGGCGCGCTGCTGGCGCTGATGGATACGACGGGCGCGATGGCGTCCTGGGCCGAGACGGGGCCCGGCCGCTACAAGGCTTCGACACCATCGATGCAGGCTCAGATCCTGGCACCCGCCGTTCGCGACGATCTGGTGGGCTACGGGCGAATGGTGCAACGCGATCGCGAGATCTTCTGGAGCGACGTCGAGATCGCGGGAGCCAGCGACGGCCGGTTGTTGGCGCGGGGCACCGTCATCTATCGGATCCTGACTGGATAGGGGCCGGCGCGCCGATCGAGCGAAAACGGGCCCGCCCAGTTCATGGATCCGTGGTCGCGACCCGCGATCGAACCCCAGCGCTCGGGCGCCAGCGGAGGGAAACCGCTGATGTTCGAAGTGTGGTTTAAATGCCCCATTGCATCTGATTCCACCGCGCCCTCAAGCTGTTGGGTGTTTCCCTCGATAGGCAGGTCGGGGAATCCGAGCACGAACGATCCGCTGGCATGTCGTTGATCCGCACAGGCATTCGCGCAGCGGCTGGTAGTTTTGGACTCGGCGTTGAATCGCACCGCTCTCGCGTGCTCGGGTCCCCTCTTCACACATCTTTACCTGGGCGAAATCCTCCGGACACAGCCCCGGCCTAGCCTGCTCCCATCGACTCGGTCAACCATTGAGAGGTTGACGAGTGTTGGAGGAGTCAGATCATGGCCAATCGCAAACGAACGGACGAATACGAAGACCGCAGAGCCACCCTGACGCGACGCGCCCTGCGGATGGGAGTTTCGATGGCGGCTCTGCTGGGCGCGGCGTTGCTAGGCGCGGCGTTCCTACCCGGCGTGACGGCGAATGCGCACGCGGGCTTCGCCGGTGGTCACGGTGGCTGGCGACACGGCGATCCTGCCGAGCGGGCCGAGCACGCGGTCGGCTGGATCCTGCGCTGGGTGGACGGCACGCCCGAGCAGCAGGAGCAGATCACGACGATCGTCGTCGCAGCACTGGAGGATGTCCGCGCCCTGCGCGAGCAGCATCGCGAGCAGAGCCGGGCCTTCATGGCCGAGATGAGCAAGCCCACGATCGATCGGGCCGCCATCGAAGAGCTGCGCCAGGAAGGGCTCGGCCTGGCAGAGGTGGGTTCGCGCCGTCTGGTCGAAGGCTTGGCAGACGCGGCCGAAGCGCTGACGCCCGAGCAGCGCAACGAGCTGGTGGAGCTCGTCCAACGCTTCCACGAACATTGATCCCCAGCACGTTTCTCGCTTGCGCGGTGCGCCGTTCGGGCTTGTGCGGCGCGCCGCGCGAGCACGATGGGCCCAACCCCGGGGGTCGGCGTCCGGACGCATTGCCCCAACTCGGGTCGGACTCCTAGCATCCCGGGCACACAGGCGTGGACCCGACATGGCAGAGCGAATCCTGATGATCGAGGACGACGAGAGCTTGTCGTCGATGCTGGGTGAGTACCTCGGCGAGGCCGGCTTCGAATTCGAGACCCGGGCCGAGGCGCTGGCGGGAATCGAGCTGCTCGAGGGGGGCGGCTTCGACGCACTGATTCTGGATGTGATGCTCCCGGACATCGACGGATTCGAGGTCTGCCGACGCGTGCGCGCCAGCTCGGACATTCCGGTCTTGATGCTGACCGCTCGCGGCGAGGATACGGACCGGATCGTAGGCCTCGAGCTCGGCGCCGACGACTATCTGCCGAAACCCTTCAATCCGCGTGAGCTGTTGGCCCGGCTTCGCGCCATCCTCCGGCGTCGGCGCTTCGACGCGCGCGGCTCGGCGCCGCTCCTGCGCTTCGGGCGCCTCGAGATCGACCGCGCCGCTCGGGCGGTCGCGATCGATGGCGAGCCGCGTAGCCTCACGAGCCACCAGTTCGATCTGTTGTGTGCGCTGGCAGAGAACGCCGGTCGTGTGATGACCCGCGATGCGCTGATGCAACGGGTTCGTGGATCGACGCTCGAGCCCTTCGACCGCAGCATCGACGTACACATCTCTCGCATTCGAGCCGCGATCGAGGACGACGCGAGAGCACCACGACGCGTCATCACGGTCCGAGATGTCGGGTATGTATGGGCCAGCCACCAGGACGACGAGAGCGCCCGTTGATGCGACGCCTGTACGTGCAGATCTATCTCACGGTGCTCGGCGTGGTCGTTCTCATGGGACTGACGCTGCCGCTCGTGTGGTGGCTCGTCCCCCAGCCGGAGACGCATCAGAAGACACTCGACGGAGTTTCCGCACTGCTCGCCGATTTGCTGCCGGCTCCCGATGAACCCCCGGAAGCGCTGGAGGCGACGCTCCAGCGCATGTCCGAGCAGCTCAACATGAATCTCAGCGTCCGAGATGTGAGCGGAAAATTGCTGGCCGCGGTGGGCGAGGCGCCGTCGAAGCTCGACCCCAAGAAGCTGGCGCGGGGCTGGATGCGCACCCGGGGTGGCCGGACCGAGGCTGCACTTCGGCTGCCCGACGGTCGTTGGCTGATGATCAGTCCGAGACATCAGCGCGGCCATCCGACGGCGTTGTTCATCGGCGCCTTGCTGCTCTGCGGTGTGGCCGCCCTCGGCGCCTACCCACTCGTGCGTCGGATCACCCGGCGGCTCGAGAACCTGCAGCGTCAGGTCGACGAGCTGGGTACTGGCGACTTCTCGACCCGCGTGCAGGTCGAGGGAAGTGACGAGGTGGCCGACCTGGCCCGCAGCTTCAACCGCGCGGCGGATCGAATCGAGCGGCTGGTCGATTCTCAGCGCAATACGCTCGCGAGCGCTTCCCACGAGCTGCGTTCGCCGCTGACGCGCATGCGCATCGCGATCGAGCTGTTGGCCCGAGACGGCCGCGAAGAGCTCCGGGAGCGAGTGACCCGAGACATCGCGGAGCTCGACGAGCTCATCGACGAGCTACTTCTCGCCAGCCGCCTCGATGCAGCCACAGAACTCTCCCGTGTCGAGCGCATCGACCTGCTCGCCCTGCTGGCCGAGGAAGCTGCGCGAACCGACGCCGCGGTCTCCGGCGCGAGCGTCTCGCTCGACGGAGACCCTCGCATGCTTCGCCGCATGATCCGCAACCTGCTCGAAAACGCGCGCCGTCACGGCGGCGACTCCGCGATCGAAGCCTCGGTCACCCCTCTGGCCGACGGGGTGTTGGATGGGGCGTTGATTCAGGTCGCCGATCGCGGGCCGGGTGTCCCCCAGTCCCAGCGAGAGCGCATTTTCGAGCCGTTCTATCGGCCGTTGGGGATGCGCGAAGGCGACGGCGGAGTTGGGCTCGGTCTAGCGCTGGTCCGTCGCATCGCTCGCCATCACGGCGGGGACGCGCGCTGCGTCGAACGGGACGGCGGCGGCACCCGGTTCGAGGTCACGCTGCGGAACGCGCCCGGACCCTAGACCGAATTCCGATTGGACTCGACCGAAATCGCTCGATTGGGCCTTTGCTGAGGGGTTCGCCTGCGGTTTCATTCTGCGATGGATCTGAATCTCGAGCAGCTACAACAGACGATGCGCGGACTGTTCCCCGAGGTGTTGGGGATTCAACTGGTGGAGGCGGGACGCGAACTCGTCAGAGCGAAGCTGAGCGTGAGCGAAGCGCTGTGCACGACCCCCGGCGTGATGCATGGCGGTGCACTGATGGCGTTCGCCGACACGCTCGGCGCCTATGCGACGGTTCTCAACCTGCCCGACGGAGCCGGAACCACCACCATCGAGTCCAAGACCAACTTCTTCTCTCGGGCAACCAGCGGGAGCGAGATCCTGGGAGAGTGTCGCCCCCTTCATCGCGGCCGGCGAACCATGGTCTGGGAAACGCGCGTCTCGCGGGCCGACGGTCGTCTGGTGGCGGCGGTCACCCAGACCCAGATCGTGTTGCCCGGCGAGCTGGGTGCCGGCGAGGTGCTCGCCGGGATGTTCGCGGAGGGGGAGATCGCCGAACATCAGAAGCTACTGGCAGGCCTCGAGCGCTCGGGCGCCACGCTCTACCGCCGCTGGGCCGAGTCCGAAGTCGACACCGAAGCCCGGGCACTGCTGCTCGAGGCGGCCGAGCGAGAGGAAAAAAACGCCGAGGTGTTGGAGTCACTCCAGCAGGAAAGAACGGAGCCGAAGTAGAGCTCAGGGCGAGACGTTGGCGACGGGCCACAGCCGCAGGATCTCGGGCTTGCGAATGCGAAAGAAGCGCACGAACCGCTGCTGCCAGCCGTACTTTTCGACCGAGGCAGAATCGACCTGATCGACGATCTCCCCACCCGGGATCTCCTCGGCTCGCGCCGCGTACTCTCGGTCGTTGATCCTCAGGCGTAGATTCGGGTCGCGCCGCAGATTCTCCAGCCAGCGGGAACGAGAGGTCCGCAGGTAAGGCGCATCGTTGACCAGGACGAACCAGACCTTGGTCTCGCGAGCGGCACCGTCCGCGTCGCGGGTGAGCACCTCGATCACCTCGACTTCGGCGAGACTCGCCCAATCTGGAAACCCGGCCTGGGAAGGCTGTGCCTGGACGGGCTGAGCCGCCAGCGCCGCCAGCGCGACGATTCCGCTCGCGAGCGGAATCGACTGGAACACCATGGAAGACTCCTCCGAAGCTCGTTCCATGTTGTGGCGTTCACGATCCCACTGCCAGCCGCCGGGCCGGCGACATCCGCGCGATTGTGGGAAAATGCCGGTTCGGGCGATTCGAGCAGTCGCCGCCAGTCTCGGGAGGTGCCTTGGACTTTCACGTTGGAACCAGCGGCTACAGCTACAAGGAATGGAAGGGCCCCTTCTATCCCGAAAAGCTGCCCGCTTCCAAGATGCTTTCCTACTACGCCGAGCGGCTGTCGGCGGTGGAGCTCAACAACACCTTCTATCGCATGCCCAAGACCAGCGTGGTCGAGTCCTGGAGTGAACAGGTTCCGGAGCATTTCCGGTTTTCCATCAAGGCGTCGCGGCGGATCACCCACTTCAAGCGCTTGAAGGACGCGGAGGAGGTGACCGACTACCTGCTTCGCGGCGTGCAGTCACTGGGAAGCCGGCTGGGGGTGTTGCTGTTTCAGCTCCCGCCCAATCTCCAATGCGATCTGACTCGCCTTGACTCCTTTCTCGAGCTGCTGCCCGAGGGCACTCGTGCGGCTTTCGAGTTTCGCCACCCCTCCTGGTTCGACGAAGCCGTCTTCGAACGGCTTCGGGCGCGCAATTTTGCTGTTGTCGGTGTCGACGCGGCCGAGGGAGAGGACGCTGTGCTCGTCCACACGGCTCCCTACGGCTACCTGCGACTTCGGCGCTCCGACTACGATCGCGCGGCGCTGACCGACTGGGCACTGCGAATCGACGCGCTCGGCTGGCGGGAAGCCTTCGTGTTCTTCAAACACGAGGACGCTGGTGCGGGCCCGCGGCTGGCAGCTGAGTTCGTCGCCGCCACCGAGCAGCTCCAAGAACAGCGCGGTCCGGTTCGGGTGCGACGACCGGTTCGGACCCGCCGCCCGGCGGCCGAGAGCGAAGGCGAGGCGGGCTGACGCGAATCACCGAGTAGCGAGATTGACTCTGCCATAATAGGGGCGCCCAGCTCAGCCTTCACGCGCGCCCACAAGGAGCCCCCCGTGATCGACCTGTACACCTCACCGACTCCGAACGGCTGGAAAGCATCCTGCACCCTCGAGGAGCTCGAGATCCCCTACGAAACCCACGCCGTCAATCTGATGACCAACGAGCAGAAGCAGCCCGCATTCCTGAAGCTGAACCCCAACGGTCGAATTCCAGCGATCGTCGACCGCGAGCAGGGCGATCTGGCCGTCTTCGAATCGGGCGCCATCATGATCTACCTGGCCGAGAAGGCCGGGCGGTTGCTGCCCGTGAAGCCGCGCGAGCGCGCGCGAGTGATCTCCTGGCTGATGTTCCAGATGGGTGGGATCGGTCCCATGATGGGTCAGGCCAATGTCTTCTTTCGCTACTTCCCGGAGAAGCTCCAGCCTGCGATCGATCGCTACCAGAACGAGTCGCGCAGGCTCTTCGAAGTACTCGACTCTCAGCTGGCCGAGAGCGAGTGGCTCGCCGACGACTACTCGATCGCAGACATCGCGAACTGGTGTTGGGTGCGGACCCATAAGTGGTCGGGCGTATCCGTCGATGGCCTCGAGAACCTCCAGCGCTGGAAGGATCAGCTCAAGGAGAAACCGGGCCTGCGGCGCGGCGTAGAGGTACCCGTAGCGGTTCCCAACCTCGAGCAGGACCAGAAGGGCGCGGAAGAGTTCGCCAAGAACGCCCGGTCCATGCTTCAGACCTAGCCTCGACTGAATTCGGAGAAGACATGTCGGAATACCGCATCTTCGGAGCCGAGAACTCGCCGTTCTCAGTCAAGGTTCGTTCCTATTTTCGATACAAAGCAATCCCGCACGAATGGGTTCCCCGCAACGCCGTCAACCAGAAGGAGTTCCAGCAGCACGCCAAGCTTCCCTTGGTTCCGCTAGTTCTGACTCCCGACGGAGAGGCAATCCAAGACTCGACTCCGATCATCGAGAAGCTGGAGACGGCGTTTCCGGATCCGTCGATTCACCCGCCGGATTCCACGCTGGCTTTTCTCTCGGCACTGCTCGAGGAGTTTGGCGACGAGTGGGGAAACAAGTGGATGTTCCACTATCGCTGGGCGCGAGATGTCGATCAGATCGCATGCTCTCGAAGGCTCGTTGGAGAGATGATGCCCGGCATCGGGGAGGAGCAGCTATCCCAGATGGCCGAAGGCATCCGCGCTCGGATGACCCAGCGCGTCTACTTCGTCGGATCCAACGAGCAGACGGCTCCCCAGATCGAGCAGTCCTTCGTCGATTCGGTGTCGATGCTCGATGCACATCTCCACCGGCGCCCCTTCTTGTTCGGCGCCCGACCGGCCTTCGCCGACTTCGCCGTCTGGGGCCAGCTCTACAACGCCGCACTCGACCCCACCCCTGCGAGCATCCTACGGGAGCGCGCTCCGAACCTGCTCGCGTACTCGGATCGAATGCTCGACCCCAAGGCCGAGGGCGAGTTCGAGGACTGGGAAGCGCTGGAACCGACGCTGATGCCGATTCTGGCGCAGCAGGTCGGGGCACTCTTCCTGCCCTGGTCCGACGCCAACGCGCGGGCATTAGCCGAGGGGAGCGAGAGCTTCAGCGTCGAGCTCGCGGGTAAGACCTGGACCCAGAAGCCGCAGAAGTACCACGCCCGCTCGCTCGCTGCGATTCGCAAGAAGTACGCCGCGAGCGACGACGCGAAGCTCAACCAGGTTCTCGAGGCGGCGGGCTGCGTCGCCTGGCTGAAAGACGCGAGCTGATCGAGAGCTATCGTTCGAACCGCTGATCGAGCCGTCGTCGCGAGACCGCCGGCCGCAAGTCATGGAGTCATGAAGGGGAGGAAGCTGAGATGCGCGCCGCCATCATGCGAGGCAAGAAGCTCGTCGTCGACGAGGTGCCCAATCCCGAGCCGGGCCCTGGGCAGGTGCTCGTCAAGACGCTGGCCTGCGGCATCTGCGGTTCGGACCTGCATATGTTGAAATTCGCGGATCGCATGATCGAGGTCGGCGAGCGCACGGGTGCGCCGTCCATCATGGATCTCTCCCGCGACATCGTGATGGGCCACGAGTTCTGCGCCGAGATCCTCGATCACGGACCCAACACCTCGAAGACCCTCCAGGCCGGAGCCCGTGTCTGCTCGATGCCGATCGCCTTCGGGCCTTCTGGCATCAGCGCCGTTGGCTATTCGAACAACACACCGGGCGGCTACGGCGAGCAGATGGTTCTGAACGAAATGATGCTGCTCGAGGTGCCCAACGGCCTTTCCACCGAGCACGCCGCCCTTACCGAGCCAATGGCAGTGGGCTGGCACGCCGTCGCGAAGTCAAACCTCGAGCCCAACGACGTGCCGATCGTGATCGGCTGCGGGCCCGTCGGCCTGGCCGTGATCGCCGGACTCAAACTGAGAGGCGCGGGCCCAATCATCGCGGCAGACTTCTCTCCCGCCCGGCGAGCCTTTGCAGAGAAGATGGGCGCCGACATCATCGTCGACCCCTCGGAACACTCGCCGTATACCAAGTGGGAAGAGGTTGCGATCCCCGACGGCGTGGATCTCAGCAATCCGATGACGGCCATGATGATGGGAATGTCCGGTCAGATCCGGCCGGGCATCGTCTTCGAATGCGTCGGAACCCCAGGAGTCATCCAGCAGATCCTCGAAGGCGCGCCGCGCGGCGCCCGCGTGGTGGTGGCCGGAGTCTGCATGGAGGCGGACCGGATCGAGCCGATCTTCGCGATCAACAAGGAGCTCAACGTACAATTCGTGGTGGCCTACAGCCCCACCGAGTTCTCCGAAACCTTGCACCACATCGCCGAAGGCGAGATCGATGTCGCCCCCTTGATCACCGACACGGTCGGCGTGGATGGAGTTGCCGGCGCCTTCGAAGAACTCGCCACACCCGACCGCCACGCCAAGATCCTCGTCGAACCCTGGCGCTAGCCCCACTTCACAGCAGGCCGTAGTGGCCGCAAGCCCACGCCACCGCCGCGCTCGCCATCCAAGTGACCAACAGAATCCAGGACAACACGTCGGGTCTCCGGTGGCGGCGAAGTTCGAAGCGGACACAACCGAACGTCAGCACCAACAATCCAAACAGCGCGAGCTGCGCGCCGAAGCTGCGATCTCGCACCGCAAACAAAATGGCCGGGGCGGTGAACGCCACTACGTGACCGATCATCACCAGCAGTACGGGCAGCATCGCCAGATCTCGAACGGCCGGCAGGATCCAGCGATCGATCCACAGCTCGCCCTCGGGCTCTCGATCGGTTCCGGGAGTTTGCGGCTGGCTCAGGGGTTTCTCCGAGCGCTCCATCGCGCGGGTCATCACAAGCGCAAGCGCACCGCGAATCCGCGGCGACTCGCGCTGGTCACCAAGAATTGTAGCTGCGACAGCGAGCGCTGATAGCCGCGGTTGTCGATCACGATCCGATACTCCAACGGTTCAGGCTCCTGGCTAACACCTACGACGAATTCCCATACGTTCCCGTAGGTCTTGCGATCGGCCTCGTAGAAGATGCGGGCCGCATCGTCGAGGGCACGAGGTTTCAACACCGCATCGCGCCCAGGAGCGATGGGTCCGATCTGGAGCGGGAGTTCGTTCAACTGGGCGACGACGCCGTGCTGCTCGAGCGCGTGGAGCGAGTTGGGCGGGATCCAGACCTGGCGGTCCGACTCCAACCCACCCTCCGGGTGCGCCATCACCAGGCCGGCCTCGCCGGAGCGAAAGCCATTCTGTTCGCGCTCGTCCGCCGCGTGGTCGTAATAGATGGCGAACACGCCGGCGAATGTAGCGATCCGTTGGATAGAATGAGGTCGATGTTTACCCTGCGCTTCGACATGCGGGCCCCCCGGACGGGAGCCCCGATCCAGGATCTCTACAGAGCGGCTCTCGAGATGTCGGAGTGGGCCGAACGAAATGGCTGCATTCAAGTCATCGTCTCGGAGCACCATGCCTCGTCGGATGGCTATCTACCGGCTCCGATCGTGTTGGCATCCGCACTCGCCGGCCGTACCCGCAAGCTCGGGATCCAGGTCGCCGCGCTGCTCGTTCCCCTCCACGACCCCATCGCCCTGGCCGAGCAGATGGCCGTGCTCGACATCGTCTCGGGCGGCCGGGTCTCCTATGTCTGCGCGATCGGCTACCGCCCGGAGGAATACGCGATGTTCGGCCGCGACATGTCGACGCGCGGTCGCCGCATGGAAGCCTGCCTCGAAGCAATTCGATCCGCCTGGACTGGAGAGCCCTTCTCCTTCGAGGGACGAGAGGTCCGAGTCACCCCCACACCACTGAGCGACAGTGGCCCCGCTCTGCTCATGGGCGGCGGCAACCCTGCGGTCGCCCGCCGGGCAGCCCGCTTTGGCATGGGAATGCTCGCACAGGGCGGTCGCACCGATCTCGAGGACATCTATCGCAAGGCCTGTGAACACTACGGGACGACGCCCGGCCTGTTCATCAATCCCCCGGCGGATATGCCGACCACGGTCTTCGTGGCGGAAGACATCGAGCGCGGCTGGGCGGAGCTCGGGCCCTACTTGCTTCACGACGCCCGCATGTACGGTGAGTGGATGGCCGGGGCGGAAGCTGCCAGTGGCTCGAGCGCAACGAGCGTCGACTCGCTGCGCGCGGAGAACGGCAACTACCGCATCTTCACCCCCGACGAGGCGATCGCCCAGATTCGAGCCGGCGGCCTGCTGCTGCTCCAGCCCCTCTGCGGAGGGCTCCCGCCCGAGCTCGCCTGGCCGCATCTCGAGTTGGTGGCCCAGAAGGTGTTACCCAACCTCGACGGCTGAATCACCTGAAGCAATTGGCGCCAGCGCGACTACGCGCGTTCGAGCAGGTAGTCCCCCGCACCGTCGAGGTGAGCCCGCCAGCCCGGATAGACCACGATCGTGGTGAAATCTTCCTCGACGATGCTGGGTGCGGTGAGGACGTCGCCCGGCCGCAAATCCGCGGCGCGAAACACCTTGGCGTCCTCGAAGCCCCGGCCCAGGTTGGCCCGGCGCAGCCCGGCGGGGGAAGGCTCGCGAAGCTCGCCGGCGCTCGCCGTTGCGAAGCTCGGCTTGGCGATCTCGACGGTAGCGGTCAGCCGAACCCCCGTGATCTCCGGTGACTCGCCGAGACGCGAGTGGCCGTAGTCCGCGAGGTGGCGCTCGTGAAAACGCTGGATGACCCGCTCGCGCATCGTTTCGGTCGCGAAGCCGAGGTCTCGAGGTCCCCGGCTCTCGGCGACGTCGATCGCCAGCGACCAGTTTTGACCGGGATAGCGAAGCGTCAGCTGGTAGCGGGCCGCAATGTCTTCGCGAGTGAATCCCGCCTCCTTCAAATTTCTCTCGGCTCTCTCGTCGAGCTCGCGCCAGAGCTCGCACAGCCGATCGAGCGCAACCTCATGAGCGGGGGCGAGGTACGAGCGCTCTTCGTCGATCCCCGGCCGCGCAGTCAAACTGCCGAGGGCCGAGAAGGCGGGCGACGCCTTGGGGACCAGCACGCGCGCGATCCCGAGCTCCTGAGCCTGGATGGCGGCGAAGACGGGACCGTTGCCGCCGTAGGCCAGCATCGTCAGATCCGCCGGGTCCGTGCCCTTCTCGGCCGTGAGCCGACGAATCGCCTGGGTCATGCGCGCATTCACCACCCGCCAGCTGTCGAAGGCTGCCTGTTCGACGCCGCATCCCAGCGGGTCCGCCACCTGTTCGCGGAAGGCCTGATCGACGCCTTTGCGGGTCAGACGAAAACTGCCACCGGCGAAATCCGACTGATCCGACAGCAGCCCCAGGATCAGGTTGGCGTCGGTGATGGTAGGGCGCGCTCCGCCCCGGCCGTAGCAAACGGGGCCTGGGTCGGCTCCGGCACTCTCGGGGCCAACCTCCAACGCGGCATTGCGCACCTGACAAATCGAGCCGCCACCGGCGCCGAGAGTCTCGACCGCGATCATCGGGGTTCCGATCATGTAGCGGTGGTGCCAGTTCCAGCCCGATTCAGCGGGTGCCTTGCCGTGGCGAACAATCGATACGTCGTAGCTCGTCCCTCCCATGTCGACGCAGAGCAGATCCGGTTCGCCCTTGTCGACTCCCACGTGGGAACCACCAATCACCCCGCCGGCCGGGCCGGAAGCCAGGACCCGCACTGGACTCGAGCGCAGGTAGTCGCGGGTCATGACAACCCCGCTGGACTGCATCAGAAGCAGCCTCTGGCGGTAGCCCGCCGCCGCCAGGCGTTCCGCCAGGCGATCGAGATAGCCGCTGACGCGCGGGCCCACGTAGGCGTTCACCACGGTAGTGCTCGTTCGCTCGAACTCCGGCGCCTTGGGCAGCACGCGATGGGATACCGAGATATCCACTTCCGGTAGCGCCTCGGCGACGAGCTCGACCAGTCGCTCTTCGTGGGTCGGGTTGAGGAAGGAAAACAGTGTCACGATCGCTACCGACTCCACGCCCTGCTTCGCGAGTCGAGCAATCGCCAGGCGCGCCGCTTCCTCGTCGAGGGGCAGCATCACAGAGCCGTCGGCGAGAATGCGCTCGGGAACCGTCAGTCGGCGCCGCCGCGGCACGATGGGCGGGGGTGGCTCGAGTCGCACGTCCCAGATGTCTTCCTTGTAGCCCCGGCGCAGCTCGAGCTCGTCGCGAAAGCCGGCCGTCGCGAGCAGCCCGGTGACGGCGCCATTCATCTCGATCAGGGTGTTGTCCGCCACGGTGGTCGAGTGGACGAGCGTCTCCACCTGACCCAGGAACTCGCGCAAGCTGGAGCCCACGCGCGCGGCGAGCTTCTCGAGTCCCTGCATGACCGCGAGAGATCGGTCGTTGGGAGTGCTGAGAGTCTTCTCGAGCACGACCGCGTCATCATCCCCGAGCAACGCGAGGTCGGTGAACGTGCCCCCGATGTCTACGCCGACCCGGTAGCTCACGGGCCCTGCGAGAGATCGATGCCCCGCGCCTGCGCGAGCTCTGCTCGCAGCTGCCGCGTCGCTTGCCAATCGATCTCAACCTGACACTCGGCCGCCGACCCACGGAGAACGACCCCGTAACGCTCACGCGCTCCGTCGACGCTGACGTATTCGTCCAGCACATCCTCGCGGACCGCCTCGGGGTCTCGCAGCAGCGGGCTCTCGAACCCGCCACCACCGCCATATTGGTAGGAAAGGACCGCACCGGCGGGCAGCTGCGCTTGCACCGAATTCTCGATCTCATACTCGTCGGGCGTTCCGACCTGAAAACGATTGCGGTAGGGCCCGGCGTCGTCACCGCCTTGGAGTCCGCGCAGCGGATGTTTCCTGGAGACCATCCACGCCATCGCCGTCACCGGCTCGAGCACCTTCTTTTCGTTCAGTGTCCCCGGCTGCCCGCGCCAGCGGCCCGCACCACCGGTGTCCGTGGTCATCTCGCGGCTGACATTCACGACGGGGAAGCGGCTCTCGGCCTCTTCGGCTGTGGCGAGGATCAGGTTGCCGAGGCCGCTGCACATGGCGCCCCAACCATCGATCCCCCGCGCCGCCGAAGCGTCGGACGCCCGCACGTCTACGCCCTGATCCATCCACATCTGGCCACCCTCGTCGAAGCCGACCACGGAGTTGGGCATGCCGAGCTTGTAGACCTGGGGTGACGATCTCTCGGGCAGGATCTTCGACAGTGCAATGCAGATCGCCTCAGCCACCTCGACGGCCGGGTGAAACGCGCCGAGGGCGGCGGGCTTGTTGGCAGGCGGCTGCAGGATCGATCCTTCCGGAACGATCAGCTCCACCGCGTCGAACAACCCCTCGTTCTTCGGAATCCCGGGATCCACCATCGAAGCGAGCTGAGCCATCGCATAGCCGCGCGTGTTCGAAAAGGTATTCCAAACGCAGACCAGCTCTGGGCGTTCGTCGCTGCCCGTCATGTCGATCGTGAGTTGATCGCCGTCCACCCGGCAGTCGACGTGGACGTGAACGTCTTCGTTGCCCACGGTATCGTGATCGATCCAGACGTCTGCCTCGTAGCTGCCGTCTGGCCAGCGGCTCACTTCCTTGCGAAAGCGGCGCTCGGTCTCGGCGATATTGAAGTTGATGGCAGCGCGCACACTGTCGGCGCCGTAGCGCTCGATCAATTTTCCGATCAGCCGGACTCCCAGCTGCGTGCCCGAGATCATGGCCTGAATGTCGCCTGGGAAGGAGGGCAGGCGATTGTTGCGCACGATCAGATCGAGGATGTCGCGCCGCGGCTCGCCCCGGTGCACGAGCTTCACGGCCGGGATGATCAAGCCCTCGGCATAGATCTCCCGGGCATCGATCGAGAAGCCGCCGGGATCCTTGCCGCCGGTGTCGCCTTGGTGCGCCTGGAGCGCCTGAATCGCAACGATTTCGCCCGCCCCATCGAAGACGGGCGCGTAGACGTTGTAGTCGGGCAGATGCCCGCCACCGGCATCGGGATCGTTGCCGACGAAGACGTCCCCTGGGCCCCAGACGTCGGATTCCCGCTGAAGCAGGCCGTAGCGCACGGACATGGGCGAAATGAACAGCAGTTGAGGAATACCGACGGAGAGTCCGGCGAGTCGACCGTGACCATCCATGATGCTGGCGTTGCGCTCGCTGGATTGGTTGATGATGGCCGAAGACGCACAACGTCCGAGGTGCGTCGCCACCTCGTAGCAGATCGTCTCGAACGCCCCGCGAATGATCCCAGCGGTGACGGAGTCGATCTCGGCCGCACCCGGCAACGGCGGCATGCGCTCAGTGAGCCGACGATTCATGTCGAACGACACGACGCCCCCTCCTCCACCGTCCGCCTTCCACCGTTCGCCCAAAAGCTCTTCGCAGCGATCTGTCGCTGGGCAGTTCGCCGGCTAGTGCAACGACACATTGACAGAATTCGCTTCGCCTGCCCAGCCGCAGTCGGCCCCAACCTCATTCGGGAGCCGCCGCTTCGAGTCGTTCCAACATCTGATTCGCCTGTTGCGCGAGCTTCGGCCGGTCCGGGGCCTCCAGGTAGCGAACGAGATGCTGGCTGGCTTCGACGGACCGCCCTTCCTCGAGTGCCAGCTGGCCCAGCCAGAATTCGGGTTGGGTCCAGCCCGGTGCGGCCAATTGTGCGCGCCGGAAACGAGCCGCAGCTTCTGCTCTTCTCCCCAGGTGCAGCAGGCCGACGCCAGAGCTCAGACAGCTCAGCGCCCAGCGTCGATCGACTTCTCCGTCGGAGAGCGGCACCAGTTGCATGTGACGATCCAGTAGTGGCAGCGCTCTTGCGTACTCACCCCGATTCAGATGGATCAATCCCAGGAGATGGTGCGCCCCTGACATTTCGGGATCGAGCTCTAGGACGCGGACCAGAAGTTCCTCCGCCTGCGGGGTCCGATTCGACGCCAGATAGGTCTCTGCGAGGTTGTAGAGAATCAACTCAGAATCAGGCAGCTCGACGCGAGCTGCTTCGAAATGCTTCGCCGCTTTGCTCAGCCCGTCGAGCGCCGCCGTCGCGCTGCCCTCCCGTGCGCGCTGGGCTGCGATCTGTTGGTGGGCCTGAGCGAGATGCTGGTGTGCGAGCGCCTTGCGGGGCGAGGCATCGAGCAAACCCTCGAGGAGCTCGACGACGCCCCGCAGCTCTCCCTTCGCCAACCGGTAGTTCGCCTCCTCCCTGGCGATGACGTGATGGAAGACGTCCTTGACATCGGGTCCGCGGGTGGCGGAGCGGGTTGGGAGCGCAGTCAGATAACCGAGGTGCTCCAGCGCAGCGCGCAAGTCCGAAGCGGGCTCGATGGCGACGGCCGGCGGTTGTGCGCTCGAAGCATCGCTTCCCATCGACTCCAGGGAGGCGGCGAGCCGCTCGACGATCTCGGACCGGTCGCCCGCCAGGTTCGCAGCTTCCGCTGGATCACTTGCCAGATCATACAGCTCGAGAAGGGGTGCATCGATGTACTTCCAGAGAGTCCGCTGCTCTCGCATCCCGGCCAGCCAGCTCCACCCGTAGTCCAGCTCCGGTGTGTAGGTCTCGAAGTAGACGTCGTGCTCGACCGCAGCACCGTCAATTGCTGCGAGCAGGCTCTCGCCGCGCAACTCGGCGGGTACGGGCAGGTCGAGCCAGTCGAGTACGGTTGGCACGATGTCGATCGTGCTCACGACGTCTTCGACCACCTGGCCCTCTGGAAGGCCCGGTCCAGCGACGAGCAGTGGAACCTTCACTACCTCCTCGTAGAGAAAGTAGCCGTGGCTGATCTCCTGGTGATCTCCAAGCCCCTCACCGTGGTCTGAGACGACCACCACCAGCGCGTCTCCCAGCCACCCGATCCGATCGAGCCCGGCCAGCAGTCGCCCGAACTCCTGATCCATGTACGCGACCTCCGCGTCATAGGGATCCTGAAAGCGCTTCGACAAGGAGTCCGGTGCGCGGCGAGGGAAATGAGGATCGAAGTAGTGGACCCACAGGAATTGCTGCGGCGCACCACTGCCCGCCACCCAGGCGAGCACGCGATCGGTCGTTTCGCCCGCCGGACGCTCACCGAAGTGCGGACCTCGGGTGGTGCCCGTGTCGATCTCGGCATCGTAGTGACCGAAGCCCTGGTTCAACCCGAAGCTGGCCGCCAGCACCGACGCGGAGACGAAGGCGGCTGTCTCGAAGCCTTCGGCGGAGAGGCGTTCGGCCAAGGTCTCGCTGCCCTCACCGAGACGAAACACGCTGTTGTCGAGCACACCGTGACGCCGCGGATGAACGCCGGTGAAGATGCTGGCGTGCGAGGGAAGCGTGACCGGCGAAGCGGTGTAGGCTCGAGCGAAGCGCACTCCGCGCCGTGAGATCGAGTCGAGATGGGGCGTGCTGACTTCGAAGGCCCCCGGCTGCTCGCCCGACGCTGCGCGATAGCCGTAGCAGGAGAGGCGATCCTGACGAGTCGTGTCGAGGGTCACCAGCAGTACGTGTCGCTGCGGGACCTCGCCGCCGCAGGCACTCGCCAACCCGCCCAGCAAGCCGATCCAGCCCGCGCAAAATCGAAAACGCACTTCCGCTTCCTACAGCACCGAATCCGGACAAGCCAGCGCGCGCTGGCAGCAGCCGGCACGGACGGTTCGCCGGCCATCGGCGTGAACGCGCACCGCGGGAGATCGTGCTCTGTGGAACGCAGGCACCGGAGACTTCAGGCGAGGTGCGCTTTGGCCAGCGCTTCCAGGGTCTCGAAGAACTCCCCCACGGTGCGCTCGATGATCTTTGCGACCGACTCGACAGATTCGATTCGGCCCGCGACCTGCCCCGTCAGCGCGACTCCGGCCTCCAGATCGCCACCGAAGTAGACCTTCTCGACGGCACCTGCCAGCGCCGCCATCGGGTTGCCATCACCTTGTTCGAGCAGCGTCGTCCGCTGCGTGCGCAGCGCCCGAAGCGCCGGGCCCCGCTCTGCCCGCAGAAAAACCGTGTCGGTCTCGGCCGCTTCGACGATCGCTTGCTTCCAGTTGCCATGCACCGGCGATTCCGTGGCAGAGACCATTCTCGTGCCGAGCTGGACGCCCTCGGCGCCCAGCGCGAAGGCCGCCGCCATCGAAGCCCCATCGCAGATGCCGCCCGCAGCGATGATCGGCACGTCGACCTTGGAACGGATCAGCGGCAGCAACACCATCGTCGAGACTTCGCGGGGGTTCTTGAAGCCGCCGCCCTCGCCACCCTCGACGACGAGGCCGTCGACCCCCGCGTCCACCGCCTTGAGCGCACCGCGCAGGGTCGGAACCACGTGAAAAACGATGAGCCCCGCGTCCTTGAGCTGGCGCGTGTACTTGGTCGGGTCGCCCGCCGAGGTGGTCACGAAACGAACACCCTGCTCGACCACGAACTCGACGATATCGGGGTCGCGGACGAAGGCCTGGGCGATGTTCACGCCGAAGGGTCGGTCCGTGAGCTCCCACATCTTGCGAACTTCGTCTCGAATCGCGTCGAGCTGGCCCGAAGACGTCTCGATGATTCCGAGCGCTCCGGCATTCGAGACCGCCGAGGCCAGCTGCGAACGCGCGATCCAGCCCATCGGCGCCTGTATGATGGGAATCTCCACGCCGAGCATCCGGGTCACGCGATTGTCGAACTTCACACCATCACCTCCTGCATGAGACGAGTTCTGCGATCAACGACCGCGCCAAACCGGTGCGCGCTTCTCCGCAAAGGCGCGGGCGCCTTCCGCTGCATCTTCGCTGGCCCGCAGCGGCGCACCGATTTGCTCTTGACGACGGTAGGCCTCCTCCAGAGAAAGGTGGAGGATCGATCGCACACCTTCCCGCGTGGATCGGACGGCCAGGGGCGCGTTGGCCGCAATCGCACCCGCCGTTTCCAGCGCGGTCGGGAGCAGCGCTTCCGCGTCGACTACGCGATTGATCAGACCGATCTCGGCGGCGCGCGCGGCGTCGATCGGGCGCGCGGTGAGCAACAGCTCGTGGCTGTGAACCCAGCCGAGTTGGCGCGGCAGCAACACCGTGGCGTTTCCGGTGGGGTAGAGCCCGAGCGCCACCTCTTCGAGGGCAAAGGTCGCGCTCGGTACCGCGTAGCGAATCTCTGCCGCCAGCAGCATGTCGAGACCACCCGCCCGAGCGTGTCCGTTGATGGCACAGACCAGCGGCGTCGCCAGATCGAAGCCGGCCAACAGTGCGGTCGACACCGAACGCAGACCCTCGAACTCGCCGCTCTCGACGCGCTCCCCCCGGGCCAGACGCTGCGACGCCGGAATCGTGGTCTTCATGTCCATGCCCGAGCAGAAGACCCGCTCTCCCGCCCCCGTGAGTACCGCGCAGCGAATCTCCGAATCGGCCGCAATGCGCCGCCAAGCCTCCGCCAGGTCACACAATGTCTGAGGATCGAGCGAGTTGGCGCGCTCGGGACGATCGATCGTCACCAGCGCGACATGGGGGTGCTTCTCGGGCAACTCGAAGCGGGCCGGCATCCGCACCTCCCGCCGGGATCGGCCCTCGGGC
>CAXMOC010000118.1:0-9881 GCA_964194865.1 uncultured Opitutales bacterium
AGATGCAGGAGCGGATGAAGAAGGGCTCGCGAATGCCGGGCTGGGTAAAGCGCGCCGAATTCGACTGGTACGCGACCCTTGAGTAGCCGCTCTGTGCCCGGTCGAAAACCGAAGGAGAAGGCCCGGCGGGCCCGCAGCGAGCTCTACCGACAGCTGATCCTGGAAGCCGCCGAGCGCGTCTTCGCTGGCAAGGGCGTTGAAGACGCCAAGATGGAAGAGATTGCAGGCGAGTCCGGACTGTCGCTCGGAACGCTCTACTCGGTCTTCTCGGGCAAGGCCGAGCTGGTTCGGGCGATCCACGAGACCCGGTTGCGCGAGGTCCTGCAGCGCACGATCGACGTCGCCCCGGGCGCCGACGACCCCCTCGAGCTGCTGCTCTCGGGTGTGCGCAGCTACGTCGAATTCTTCGTGCTCCATCCCGACTACCTGCGCATGCATCTTCGCGAGGGCTACGCGTGGGGACTTGGCGGCGCCGCAGTTTCCAGCCGCGAACGCGCGGCGGCCTGGAGCGAGGGCGTTGCGATGCAGACCGCCCTGTTCGAGCGCGGCGTTACCGAGGGGATCTTCTGTGACCGCGACCCCCAGCTGATGGCCCGAATGATGATCGCCATGCAGCAGGTTCAGCTCGCCGACTGGGTCGAGCGCAACATGTCGGGGGATCCCAGCGACCTCGTCGCGGACATGCAAGCCCAGGTTCGACGTTCGTTCTGTCGCGGAGATGGGGTTTGAAACTCGATCGGTCGATCTTCCTCTCCTAGGACGCCGAGCTTCCATCCGTCCTCACATCTGCGGCTGGAAGTACACGCTGGCGCCGGAGCGGCGGGAGAAGCCGGCTTCGCGCTTTTTCGTCCGGTCGGAGCTCTTTTTTCGCGACTACTTCGCCACGTAGCGGACCACGAGGCCACTCCTACTGTGGTCCCCAGTCACCCCGACGATCGAGTTCTGTCGGGGCCGCCCGCTCCCCGAACAGAGCTCGGGGAGTGGGCCCATGGGAAGTACAACCTTCCGATTCAGCGCGGCCGCAATGGTTCCCGTCGTGGCCCTCGCGCTCGCGGGAAGAGCGACGGCAGCCGTGATCTCAGGCAGCCTTCTAGGCGTGTTTTCGGGCAACGACAGCGAGCATTCGTTCGCGCTCGACCTCGGCCTCCAGGTCGAAGAGGTCGGCCGTGTGGATTGGCCTGGGACGGTCGCCGGGGGGCTTCGCATTTCGGTCTTGGCGATGGGGGAACCCGGGGAGGCTCTGGCGGGGGAGTGGGCTTTTTCTTGTCGCGAGACCGTGGACTTCATCGTGGTGAAAGCCGGGCACCGCTACGCCGCCTACCGCTATGTCCCGAACCCAGACGGCGGCCAGGTTCTCGTCGGAACCTGGGACACCAGCGCCCTCGGCCAGAAGGGCCTCTCGCACCTGACCGCCTACCGGCTGGCGCCCGAGCCATCCACCGCCTGGTTGTTGAGCTTGGGGCTCGGCCTGCTCGGCGCCCGCCGGCGGCAGAGGAGCCGCCCTCGAATCAACGCCGCTTGGGGTCGGCTACGCCAAAAAGGCGGGCGAGCTGCTGGACGCACAGACCCGTCGCTGGCATCGCGACACCATTCTCCCGCGCCACTTCGAGCGCGAGCGTCAGGTCCTTCTCGGCGAGCAGCATCACCGCCGTGAAACGCTCCTTCAAAAAGGCGTGGTCGGGATCCGCCTCCAGGGCGTTTCTGCCGGCGAGCATGGCCCTGGCGTTGTCGTTCATCAGCCAGCTCAGCACCTCGTTGAACACCTCGCGGTCGAGACCAGCCTCGGCGGCAAGGCGGTCCGCCTCGACGTAGCCGAGCCATGCCGTGTACTGAACCAGGTTGTTGCAAAGCTTGGCAGTGGCGCCGTTGCCGAGCCCACCGCAGTAAGTGATCTGCGCGGCCGACTTCTCGAGCACGGGGCGCAGTCGCTCCAGCACCGCGGCGTCTCCGCCCACCATGTAGCGAAGCGTCCGAGCCTTGGCGGCCGCCGGCCCGCCCGTCATCTGTGCGTCGATGACGTGAACCCCAGTAGCGGAAGCGAGCTCTGCAAGACGCTTGACAGTCTTGGGATTGATCGTGCTGTGGATGGCGATGATGCTCTCCGCTTCCGCACCCGCCAATACACCCTCGTCTCCCGCGACGACAGCCTCGGTAGAAGCGTCGTCCAGGACGCAAACACAAATCACCTCACAGCTCTGGCCCACATCGCGACCGCTCGAAGCGGCCGTCGCGCCGTGTTCCGCCAGGCGTTGCATGGGCTCTTCGCGCAGGTCGTGGACGACCACTTCCAGATCGCCCCCGCATAGGTTGATCGCCATGGGCTCGCCGATGTCGCCGAGCCCGATGAAGCCGACGCTGCGAATCATCACCACCCCCTGTCCAGCCGTCTCACTCGTCCCACCCGTCCCGCCCGTCCGAGGCGCGCATTCCAACTCGGCGACGGCGGAGCCCAGATCGCTCTACGGCACGATTCTAATCCAATTATTGCCGCAATATGCAGATGGCATACCCTGCGCGGTCTGGGAGAGCCCCCCGTTTGGTCGAGTACAACCCCTACGACTGGAAGATCCACGAGGACCCCTATCCGACCTACGCTTCATTGCGTCGAGAGGCGCCGGCCTACCACAACGAGGAACACGATTTCTGGGCGCTGTCCCGCCATGCGGACGTGCTCGCCGCCTTTCGCGATCCCATCCGCTTCTCGAATGCCCAGGGTGTGGCGCTCGAACGGGATCAGGTTCGCGAAGCGCGTGCCGTGATGTCGTTTCTCGGCATGGATCCACCGGAGCACACCCGGGTGCGTGCCCTGGTGAACCGTGGTTTCTCGCCGCGCCGGGTCATGCAGCTGGAACCCAGCATTCGGGGGCTGGCGCGTCACTACGTCGATGGCTTCATCGAGGCCGGAGAGTGCGAGTTCATCGAGGCATTCGCCGGCAAGCTGCCAATGGACGTGATCAGCGAGATGCTCGGTGTTCCCACCGCTGATCGCGACACCTTGCGCGGCTGGGCCGACCTGGTACTGCACCGCGAGCAAGGTAATCCCAACGTGCCGGCCGCTGGCATGCAGGCGGCCGCCAACATCATCAAATACTTCGGCGAGCTGGTGGCCGAGCGACGCACCCGGCCGCGCGACGATCTCACCGATGCGCTGATCGCAGCACGCATCGAAGGCGACCAGCTCGAAGACTCGGACATCATCGCCTTCCTTTTCTTGATGATCATCGCCGGCAACGAAACCACCACCAAGCTGCTCGCCAACGCGCTCTATTGGCTGTGGAAGAACCCGGGAGAGCGCGACCGCGTCCGAGCCGACCCGGAGCTGATTCCCAACTGGGCCGAGGAGACCCTGCGCTACGACGCGTCTTCCCAACTGATCGCCCGCACGCTCACCAGCGAAGTCACCATCCACGGCGAGCGGCTGCCTGCGGGGGCCCGAGTGGCACTTCTGATCGGCTCGGGCAACCGGGACCAACGGGTCTTCGAAGGGCCCGACGTCTACGACGTCGGTCGAAACTGCCAGAACTCCCTTTCCTTCGGACACGGCACCCACTTTTGTCTGGGTGCATCGCTCGCCCGGCTCGAGGCCCGCCTGTCGCTGGAGGAGCTGCAGCGCCGCCTGCCCGACTACGAGATCCGCAGCGAGGGAATCGAGCGGATGCATTCGAGCAACGTGCGCGGCTTTTCGAAGCTACCGATCGAGTTTTCACGATGACCGGCGAAGCGGCTGCCGCGGCTCCCCGAATGGCGTTGGTGACCGGCGCGTCCTCTGGTTTCGGTGCGGCTATTGCTCGCGCGCTGGGGAGCCTCGGCTGGTCGGTGGCCATCGGCGCGCGTCGTCTCGAGCCCCTCGAGGAGGTGGGACGCGAGGTAGAGGCCGCCGGAGGCAAGTGTTTCGCCCACGTCCTCGATATGACCGAGCCGGCCTCCATCGAGGCCTTCGTGGACGCCTCCGTGAGTCACCTGGGAGAGTTCGACACGGTCGTGAGCAACGCGGGCGTCTCGGTACCGGGCATGCTCCACGAGCTGAGTGTTGGCGAACTCCGCAGCGAGATCGACACCAATCTATTCGGGCCGATGTTGCTGACGCGACGCGTCTTGCCCGCATTGCTCGGGCGTCAACGAGGTGATCTCGTCTTCGTGAGCTCGCTCAACGCCGTCCTTCCCCGACCACTTCAGCTGGGATATACCGCGACGAAGACGGGACTCGAAGCCATGGTTCGGGTGCTGCAGATGGAGCTCGAGGGCAGCGGTGTACGCGCGACGATCGTGCGCCCCGGACCGTCTCACACCAATTTCGGCCGGAACTGGGATCGCGACGCAATTCTGCGTGTCCTCGCCTCCTGGAAGCACTGGGGCATACAACGCCACCACCGCTTCCTGCCGCCCGAGTCGATCGCCGCCGCAGTCGTCAGCGTGGTAACCGCGCCACCCGGAACCCACATCGACTTGATCCAGCTGAACCCGGAAGCCCCCTTGGGCGCCAACCCCCCAACCGATCCACCCGACGGAGCCTTTGATGACTGACCTCGCATCCCCGATTGCCCAGCCCCTCAACCTGATCGACGGCGCACTGGTCGAAGCGAGCAACGGCGCCACGTTCGAAAACTACGACCCGGCCACCGAGGAACTGCTCGGGGTTTGCGCCGACGGCAGCGTCGACGACATGGATGCGGCGATCGCGGCCGCTCGGCGCGCCTTCGACGAAACCACCTGGGCGAGCGACCCGAGCTTCCGGCGGCACTGTCTCGAACAGCTCAAATCGGCACTCGACGACGAAAAGGAGCTGCTGCGGTCGATCGTCGTGCACGAGGCGGGTGCACCGGTCACGCTCTCGCCATGGATGCAGGTAGACGACCCGATCGGGATGCTCGATTACTGGGCCGAGAAGGCGGCAAGCTACGTCTACGAAAGCGAGATGGGCCCCATGGAGTTCATGGGACGCCCCCAACGCCGGCTCTTGCGCCGCGAACCCGTCGGAGTGGTCGGCGCCATCACACCCTGGAACGTGCCGCTCTACCTGAACCTCGCCAAGCTGGGCCCGGCGTTGGCGTCGGGCTGCAGCGTGGTCCTCAAGCCGGCTCCGGATACGCCCTGGTCGGCCACCGCGATCGGCCGGATCGCCCACGAACGGACCGAAATTCCGCCGGGAGTCTTGAACATCGTCGCGTCGTCGGATCATCTGTTGGGCGAGCTGCTGGCCACCGACCCGCGTGTGGACCTCGTCACCTTCACTGGATCCACTGCAACCGGCCGCCGGGTGATGGAGCGAGCCGCCGGAACCGTCAAGAAGATCTTCCTCGAGCTCGGCGGAAAGTCCGCCCACATCGTGCTCGACGACGCCGACTTCGAACGCGTGCTGCCCGGAGCCGCAATGACCTGCGTGCACGGCGGCCAGGGCTGTGCCATCACCACCCGGCTCTTGTTGCCGCAGTCGCGCTACGAGGAAGGGCTGGCCATCGTGAAGGCCGCTTTCGAGGCTTGGAATTACGGCGACCCGACGGAGCCCGCCAATCTCCAGGGCCCCCAGGTGAGCAAGCGTCAGCAGGAGCGAGTGCTCGACTACATCGAACGCGGCAAGAAAGAGGGCGCACGCGTGCTCGTCGGCGGTGGCGCCCCCGCACAGCTACAGCGCGGCTTCTTCGTGGAGCCGACGCTATTTGCGGACGTCGACCCCGATTCGACGATCGCCCAGGAGGAGATCTTCGGACCGGTACTGGCGGTCATCCCCTACGAGGACGACGACGACGCCGTGCGCATCGCCAACAACTCGATCTACGGGCTGTCCGGGGCGATCAATAGCGGCAGCGACGACCGCGCGCTCGCCATGGCCCGGCGCATTCGCGCCGGGACCCTCGCCGTCAATGGCGCGATGTGGTTCTGCGCCGACACCCCCTTCGGTGGCTACCGCCAGAGCGGACTCGGCCGCGAGAACGGCCTGATCGGCTTCGAGGAGTACCTCGAAACCAAGGTGATCGCGCTTCCCATCCCGGGCTGAAGGCCAGCCGCGTAAGGCGTGAGCACCCCTCGGTGCCGTCAGGCGAAACCCAAGGCCGCGGACCAAGCTCGGCAGCGGCCTTGGCCCGGCGGCGCCTCGAAGACGGTGACAGGTGAGCGTACGGGCCCAAGCTCATCGCCGAGTCCAGATACAGGCGACGGCGTCGATGCGACGCGTACGCTCCAGCGCCGCCCTCCCGCTACGCCACCTGCTCCACCGCGCGCGGCCGTGCAGCCGTCACCTGGGGGTGTACTTGTCTTCAGAACTCTGGGGAAACCCGCAGCAACACTGGCCCTTGGTCTCGCTCTCCGGAGAGGTCTTGCAGCCAGGGAGGCAGCGGCTGGGGTGAAGAAGATCTCCAGTAAGTGGATCCGCCGCGCTTCGGGCAATACAAGATCAAGTCGGCTCCTGCCCGGCGAACGACGTCTTGCAGCTCCTCCTGATTCTCGGCCCGGAAGAAGCGGTCCAGCAGCATCAGGCCCTGGGTGGAGCGATGGTGGTTCCATGACACCACCCGGTGTCGAGACCAGTAGAGCAGTGCGGGGGCATCGCCCGGGCGGGTGATGACGAGGGCTCGATCCAGTCCGCTGAGCTCTTCGATCCGACCTTGCTGGATCCAGCGGTGCAGCTCCTGCCGGCAGGCTCCGGCACCGCTCGATGTCAATCCGGTTCCGGCGCTTTTCGTGACGACATCCGACGCCGCAAGGACCAGGTGCGCGGCCATCGCACAGCAGAACACGAAGCCCTGGAGGGCGACCACCCTGCGGATCCGCGCCAATCGGTTGGGGGAATCTGTCGCGCGGCCGTGTCGTGCAGAAAAGGCGTCGCCCAGGTAGCCGAGGGGAAGCACACAAAAGAACGCCATCGGTGAAGCCGCTCGTCGAAAGGCCAGGGCCATGATGAAGCAACCAACGATGGATACGAGCAGGAAGTCGAGCAGAGGTCGCCGCTCTTCACCGACACCTCCGCGAAGCACCACGAGGTGGATGACGCCGTAGGCGAAGAGCAAAACCGTGATCCAGGCGTACCCGTGCCCGTCGGGGACGTTCGTGCGAAACAACGGCTGCGACTGGGCGAGCCGCTCGAACCAGATCGAATGGAGCCGCGGGTCCATGGCTCGGGCCGGACCGAGATGGAAGCCCGAGTAAAACCACTCCAGAGCCGCCAACACGGCCACACCGACGAGCCCTGCGAACAAGACTCTTGCGGTCGGCGTTCGAAGGCGCTGGCCGGCCTTCGAGAGCAGCAGCGCCCCAGCCGCAACGGCGGCGAACAGGGTCAAGTGAACGATGGACACGCGATCGTGCTCGATCGAAAAGAGCTTCGAAGCTCCGGCTTCGGAGCCGAGTCCGAATGCGATCGCCCCGCAGGCACCGGCTGTGAGCAGCGCGAGATTCCGGGCGGCGCCCGACTCGCCTCGACACCATTGCAACCCCAGGAAGACGACGGCCAACGCGAGAAAGAACGCAAACTCCGGGTGGACCCAGATGCCGATTCCCGCAACGACACCGCTCCAGGTCAGCCGGCGCGCATTTCTCGTCTGGAGCGCCCGCAGGAAGCAGGCTGCGAATACGACCAGACACAGCATCAACAGCGAATGGTGGTCTCCTCGCCCGAAGCGAAAGTCCGGCAGGATCAGCGGATGACACATGAACGCCAACAGCACACAGATGGCGCCGAAGATTCCATACCCCAGCGTGCGCGCAGCGTGTACCAACCACGGCACGCAGGCGGCCAGTAACAGCGGACTCACGAGCGACCCGGCGAGCAGTAAGGCGCTGCGCTCGGAGACGACGAGGCGCAGCGGCCAATCGAGACCGACGATCAACAGATCGAGCGGCCGCGACCACGCCAGGTACTCCTCCGCGCCCATGTGAGAGCCGGGGATCGTCGCGTCGAACCAGCCTCCCCCTGCGAGCAGCTCGCGAACGCGGACGAGCCGAAGGTAGGGGTCGAGGTCACCCGGCAGCATCACCACTCCCAGCCGGATCCACTCCGCATGAGCCACGGCGCTGGCGATCCCGACTGCCACCAGCGCCAGTGCTCCCGCGATCCAGGCGAGGCGCCGGTAGGAATGGCTGCCATCTAGGACGGAGCGCGCACGCGCTCCCACCAAAGGGGATGCCTCGGCGGCGCTCACGGCCGTCGCTCGGGATGGGTTTGCGTTCGCCGCTGCGGCGCGTTGGCCAGCTCGCGTGCGCCCGAATCGATGCCTTCCGCGAGCATCCCAGTGACCTGATGGAAGTCGTAGGGATGCAGCCAGGTCGAGAAGTAGCTTCTGTCCGGAAGCAGCGGCTGAGACTGCCCGAGGTGGCGCGTCAGGATGTAGCGGAAGGTGTTGACCGGGGAGAGCTCCGCGTAGAGCTCGCTCTGGGACGCGCCTCCCAGGTAGATCGCGTTGAGGATGGACATCCGCTCGCGGACGTCCGTCGTCTCGAGGTTGTCGTGGTCGAGACCCGCTCCCGGGCCATGGTCACCCTGAATTACGACGATGGGCGGCTTCGAAGAGTTTTCGAGTAGAGACGAGACGCTCGCGAGGAGTCGATCGCCGATGTGGCGAGCCTGAGCGCGATAACCGCTGAGGTACGCCTCTCGCGGCAGCTCGAGGTGGCTGCCGTCATGAATACTGAAACGCTGTCGGGGCTGGATCGCTGACCCATCGGCAGCGAAGACGAAGGGCGGGTGGGGAGAGAGGATGTGGGCGAACACGAACTTTGGCCCCGGCACGGGCGCGAGCTCGGGGAGTGTGTCCAATGTATAGGTTACGCGGTTCCGATGCTGGGCATAGCGGTTCAGCCAAGCAAAGCGGGGAAAGAGTTGCGGCAGCGGAGTCAGGTCGAGCAGCAACCCTTCGAACTCCGACAACGTGCGGCCCGAACGGAGGTACCGAACCGAGTGCCGAAGCTCCGTAGCCGAGTAGCCGCTCTCGAAGCTGATTACCGTGTAGTTCAGCTGCTCGAGGGTGTCGATCAGCAGACTCTGCTGGATCAGCGCGCGCAGAGCGCCGCGACGGGTCTCGTCCGCTCCGAACTGATGCTCGAGATCTTCCAGGTAGGACAGGTTGAGGGACGAGGCGAGCGAGAGCTGGGTCTGGCTGTAGTTGGCATGGCTGCGCTCCGCGACGAAGAAGCCCAGCTGCTGGAGCGAGCCGACGAAGGCCATGTTGTCGAGGTCGTAGACACGCTTAAGTGTGGAGGCGCTGCCGAAGCCATCCAGCACGATGAAGTAGATGTCCGGCCGGGCAGAGTCGGGCGGCAGCGGTTGCATCGCGGGTCTCTTGCTCAGAGCGGGCTTCGCGGTCGCGATCGAGGTCAAAGTCAGGGTGAACAAGGGGAGCGCCAGGAACACCAGCGCCGCTGAGTTGAGCGCACGATCCATCCGCCCGGATTTGGGCCTGGACCGCGCGACGGCCGTCCACAGAGCGGAGAAGGCGAACGCCCATACGACGAGCTGTAGCGTCTCTGCGCCTCTGAAGGCCGCTGCGGCATAGCCGAAGCCGAAGAGCAGGATCAGGCTTCCCGAAGCCGCCGCCGCACCTCGGCCCCAGTCGCGAAGCAGCAACCCAGAGCCGACCCAGAGAAGCACGGCCGCTGCCTCGCAGCACAGAACCGGCCAGAGAAGTTCGCCGTAATCGAGCTGATCGTAGTTGTCGACGAACACCGACAGCGCGGGGGCGGCGGCGAAGAGAAGAGGATGAAAAGCTGTGTGGCCCTGCTGCACGAATCCAGGCTCCCGCGAATCCAGCCGGCCAAGCGCGCGGCCCCTTCCTCTGATCGGTCGTCGGCCGAGGCGATTGACCGCACGCCGAGCCAATTGAGGACCGGCCGGCCCACTGGACTCCCGGAAGCAGCTACCTTGCGGCGCATGCCGCTCCACTCGTGCAGAG
>CAXMOC010000119.1:0-6587 GCA_964194865.1 uncultured Opitutales bacterium
CCCGGTGCTTCGCTCGACGCCGGGTTGCTGGGCGCCGGCTTGCCCGGTGCTTCACTCGACGCCGGGTTGCGGGGCGCCGGCTTGTCCGGTGCTTCGCTCGACGCCGGGTTGCTGGGCGCCGGCTTGGGGGGTGCTTCGCTCGGTTGCGGCGCGATTTGGTCGTGGGGGGGGAGGGTCATGCGAGGGCCAATCGTTGGAGGCCGCCGAGGATTACGTCGGCTAGGAGGGCTTCGAGCGGGCGGGCTTCGAGCTCGGCGAGGACGCCGAAGGTGCCTTCCCGTGCGAAGGTCGGCAGCGGGTTTAGCTCCAGAAAGCGAGGGTGCCCGGCGCGATCGAGCTTGAAATCCGCACGTGCGAAGTCTCGGCACTCCAGCGCGTCGTACGCCAGAATCGCCAGCCTGCCGAGCTCGTGCTCGAGCTCCGCGTCCAAGCACCCCGGCACCACGGTCTCCCACCCTCCGCACGGCGCCTCTCGTTCGATCGCGTGCACGCCGATGCGACTCGTCGTTTCCAGCGCCCGCTGAACCACGGGAAGGGCGCGAGCGGGGTCGTTGCCGACCACCGTCACCGTGTATTCGGCGCCCGGAAGGAACTCTTCCAGCAACGCAGGTTGAGCGTAATCCCGTACCGTACGCTCGACTTCACGCGCCAGCGACTCCCGATCAACGACTCTAGAGCGGGGGCGAATGCCCTTGGAAGTTCCCTCCCATCGAGGCTTAACCATTAGCGGGAAAGGGGCTGGTAACTCAACGGTTTTGGCACTCTCAAAATCGGCGACTACTCGCTGGGCGGGCGTAGCAACCCCGGCGCGCGAAACCAGGGTGGAGGCCCAGAACTTGTCCAGGGTGAGAGATAGCGTGAGTGCGTCCGAGCCCAGGGTCGGCACCTGTGCCATCTCCAGGAGAATCGGCGCCCATGCCTCGCGATTCCGCCCGCCTCTGCCCTCAGCGATGTTCAACACCGCATCGAGTGGCGGCAGGCCCCCCTTTCCCAGGCTTGCCAGCAGATCATGGGGGTTGCCGATCCGCAGGCAACGATGCCCGAGCCTCCCGATGGCCGCTTCGAGCACGCAGACGGTCTGCTCCGGCTCGTACTCGACGTCGACATCGGGAGGGTCGCCGGGCACCCGGGGATAGGAGCCCAGCAGGTCATAGACGAGTCCGATCAGAAGTCGCGACATCGAAGCCCAAAGATAACGCGCCGGAGTGCCTCGCTATGCTGGCCTCCCATGGCGTCGGTGGGCGAGCGAGAAGCCACAAATGGGAGCCGAGCCCGCTCTGCTGCTTTCGCCTGGGCGCCCGTAGCGGTGTGGATCGCGATCATCTGGATCCTCGGCGGTGAGGCGTTCGCCGTGACCGAGACCACATTGTTCATCGTCCCACTGCTGCACTCCCTCTTTCCGGGCCTGCCGCCGGAGACGCTCGACGCGGCCCACTACACACTCCGCGTGCTCGCCCACCCTACTCAGTACGCGGTGCTCGCTTTGCTGGCGCAGCGCGCGTTCCGCGCAACCGTCGCGCGCCGCTGGGCCCCGCTCGCCGGAAGCCTGTCTCTGGTGCTCGTGGTAGCCATCGCCGACGAAGTGAGGCAGGCCGCTGGCTCCGCGCGCACCGGAGCGAGCACCGACGTGGCCTTGGACTTCGCGGGAGGAGTCGCCGCATTGGCGGTCGCGATCGTGCTGCGACGACTGCGCGGCTGAGCGCCGAGCCGAGCGATGTTTTTGGTAGCCTGAGCCCAATCGCAGCGTGAAATCGGAGACATCCATGCCCCCCAGCTACGAAGAAGTGGTCGCCAACCTGACCGCACCGGGCGCCCCGTTCGAGATCATCACCGAGACAATGCGCGGACGTTCGATCAAGACCTTCAAGCATCGCGAAAGATCCATGCGGGAGAAGATCGCCAACGCCAGCCAGCGCGGCGATCTGGAGTTTCTCGTCCAGGGCGATCGCCGGATCAGCTACGGAGAGTTCGCGGCGCGCGTGTGGGGTGCGGCGGCTGCGCTCAAGCGCGACCACGGCCTGGTACGCGGCGACCGACTCGCGATCCTTGCGTACAACAGCCCGGATTGGTTGATGGCGCTGTTCGGCGCAACGTCCGCTGGCGGAATTGGCGTCGGCCTCAACGGCTGGTGGGCGACGGAAGAGATCGAGTACGGCCTCGTCGATTCGGGCAGCCGCTACCTGGTGGTCGACGAGCGGCTCTACCCAAGGATCGAGGGACTGCTGCCCAAGCTGACGACCCTCGATGCCGTCTTCTTCATCGGTGACGACCCGCCTCCCGGAACGATTCCAATCGCGGAAATTCTCGAGCCGACCGAGGAAATGCCCAAGGACGAGATCCACGAAGACGATCCCTTCGTGATCCTTTACACCTCGGGCACGACCGGCCGCTCGAAGGGCTGCATCACGACCCACCGGGGAACGATCTCCCAGGTGCTCGGGATCATCTTCGGCGGCCTCGCGGGAGCCGCCAGCGGCGCCACGACTGCACCTACGCAGCAGGACGCGCAACCGGCTTCGCTGCTCAGCTCGCCGCTGTTCCACGTCGGCGGGCTGCACTCCGGCTTGTGTACGGCAATGACTGCGGGAGCCAAACTCGTATTCCTCAAGGGCAAGTTCGAGCCCGAAGAGTGCATGGAGCTGATCGACCGCGAGCAGATCAGCATGTGGGGTGCGATCCCGACCATGCTGCATCGGGTGGTTCATTCGCCCCACATCGGGAACTACGACCTCAGCAGCTTGCGATCCATCTCCTTCGGAGGGGCGCCCACCCCACCGGAGACGATCGACAAGGCCCGTGAGGTACTCGCAATCGAGCCCAGCTTCGCCAACGCCTACGGGCTTACCGAAACCCACGGCGTCGCGACGATCAACGGGGGCAAGGACCTGTTGGGCCGCAAGACTTCGATTGGACGGCCCCTCCCCTTCCTCGAGATGCAGGTGGTCGACGAGCAGGGGACTCCGGTGGCCGAAGGCCAGCTCGGTGAGCTGTTGATCTATGGGCCCACCATCACGCCGGGCTATTGGAACCGTCCGGACGCGACCGCCGAAACCATCCGCGACGGCTGGCTCCACACGGGCGACCTGGGCTATCGGGATTCCGATGGCTTCTACTTCGTAGTGGACCGGGCGAAGGACATGATCCTGCGCGGCGGCGAGAACGTCTACTGCACCGAAATCGAGAACTGCCTGGCCGATCACCCCGAGATCGATGAAGCAGCGGTAGTCGGGGTACCCGACGCCGAAATGGGCGAACGGGTGAAAGCCATCGTGAGGCGAATCGAAGGATCCGAGCTGGGCGCGGGAGCCGTGCAACAACACGTGGCCGCGCACCTGGCCCGCTTCAAGGTTCCCGAGATCGTGGAGTTCACCTCCGAGCCCCTGCCCCGAAACCCGGCGGGAAAGCTGCTGAAGAACGCGCTGCGCGGAACCGGCTCGGTGCCCTTCGAAACGGGCAGCCCCTAGCCCGTGAACGCCGTAGCGCTGGCAGCCATCGCGTTCGTCAGCTTCGCGCTCGGCTACCGCTACTACGCGCGCTTCCTCGGCCAGAGGGTCTTCCAGCTCACGGAAGACGAGCTGGTGCCCTCGCGCGAGCTCGAAGACGGGATCGACTACGTCCCAACCGCCAAGCAGGTGCTCTGGGGTCACCATTTCACATCGATCGCCGGTGCGGCGCCGATCGTCGGGCCGGCGATTGCGGTGATCTGGGGTTGGCTGCCCGCGCTGATCTGGGTCGTGGTCGGGACGATCTTCATGGGTGCGGTGCACGACTTCTCGGCGCTCGTGATCAGCCTGCGCCACCGCGGCGGCTCGATGGGGCAGATTGCCGGAAGCGTGGTGAGTCCGGGCGTGAGAACGGCATTTCTGGTGATCATCTCGATCTTGATCTGGATCGTGTTGGCAGTCTTCGCCTACATCATTGGGACGCTCTTCCGCGGCAACCCGGGCGCGATCTTCCCAATCAACGTGCAGATCGTGGTGGCGATTGCGCTGGGCTGGCTGATACGGCGGCGCGGTATTCCCATCCTGTGGCCCTCGCTGGTCGGCTACGTGTTGCTGCTCGCGGCCATCCTCTACGGCAACCAATTCGCGGCGGCATTCCCCGCCCTGGGCGAAGTCTCCGTCAACGCCTGGGTCTGGATCCTGCTGCTGTACTCCCTGGTGGCCTCGGTCCTGCCGGTGTGGCTGCTGCTCCAGCCGCGCGACTATCTCAACTCCCACCAGCTCATCACGGGGCTGGCGCTGCTTACCCTGGGCCTGATCGTGCTGAATCCAACCGTGCAAGCACCGGTGCTGAATCCATCGCCCCCGGGAGCTCCCCCGATGCTGCCCTTCTTGTTCATCACGATTGCGTGTGGAGCCATCTCCGGCTTCCACGGCCTGGTGTCCTCCGGCACCACCTCCAAGCAGGTGAGCTGTATGACCGACGCCCGCGCGATCGGCTACGGCGGGATGTTGGGCGAGGGTGCACTCGGGCTGCTCGCCGTGCTCGCCGCCACGGCGGGCTTCGCGACCACCCAGGATTGGTCGAGCCACTACGCCAGCTGGGGGGCCGCGTCGGGTCTCGGCGCCAAGCTCGACGCCTTCGTGAGCGGCGGAGGTACCTTCGTGGCCTCCCTCGGCATTCCCTACGAATCCGCCAAGACCTTCATCGCGGTGATGGTGATCGCCTTCGCGGCCACCTCTCTCGACACGGGCGCCCGCATCCAGCGGCTCATCATCGCCGAGCTCGCCGAGAGCTACGGGGTGAAACCGCTCACCAACCGCTACCTGGCTGGAACGCTTGGAATCGCCGCCGCGCTGCTGCTGGCCGTCACCCAGGCGGGGGGGGACGGAGGCCTGCGTCTCTGGCCGCTATTCGGCACCACCAACCAGCTGGTCGCATCGGTCACGCTGCTGGTGGTTTCGATCTGGCTGCGAAAGCTCGGGCGGCCGATCGTCTACACGTTGGCCCCGATGCTCTTCGTCGCTGTGGCGACCGTCACGGCCATGTTGGGCGAGGTGCGGAACTACTTCGCGAACTTCGACGAGCAGTGGCTGCTCGCAGGAACCGGAAGCCTGATTCTCGCTCTCGACGTCTGGGTCATCGCGTACGGGCTTTGGATGCTCGCACAAGACACAACCGGGCGACGAGCAGTCGAGACGGGTTAATCGGCCACCGCCCGAGGTACCGCTTCGGGAGCGCAGTGGCGCACGAAGTGGTGTCTCTCAGGACGAGGGCAACCCAGGAGAATGACCGCATGAAACGTCTACGAGACAAGGCTGCAGTCGTCGTCGGCGGGTCGAGTGGCTTCGGCGAAGCGATCGCCAGGCAATTCATCGCCGAGGGCGCCCGAGTGATGGTGGCGGCCCGGGGCGAAGAGCGCCTGCACAAGGTCGCAGACGAGCTCGGCGCGCTTGCCCGAGTCTGTGACGCAACCCGTTGGGACGACCTGAAAGACCTGGCCGACGAGGCCGTTGGGGCGCTCGGTGGGCTCGACGTGGCGGTCAACTGCGCGGGCTTCGAGGACAACTGCCCGATTTCGAATCTCGAACCCGCGCGCGTCGAGAAGATGGTCGCTGTCCAATTCACGGGGGCGCTCTACTTCCTCCAGCACATGGGCAACGCCATGCAAGCGGGAGGCTCGATCGTCACGATCTCTTCGTTGACTGCGACATTGGTTGCGGAGGGCTACGCGCCCTACGCGGGCGCCAAGGCGGGAATCAATCACGCCTCGCGGATCGCCGCTTCGGAGTTCGGGGCGAGGGGTGTCCGCGTGAACCTCGTCTCGCCGACGACGGTTGAAACGCCGATGATCGCCCAGTTGCTGGCGACCCCCGGTGTCAAGGAGGCCATGATCGCCGAGACGCCGCTCGGCGATCTGCCGAGTGTACGCGACGTCGTCAACGCCGTGCTGTTCCTGGTTAGCGATGAGTCCGCCTTCGTGACTGGCGAGAACATCCACGTCGACGGCGGCGGCTCGCTGCGCCGACTGCCGCGCACAGACGACATCATGCAGAGCATTCGCACGGCGATGGCTCAGCAGCAAGCCGACGCCGAGGGCAAGACCTGAGGCCGCCCGTCAGCGCATCGCTGCGGGTGAGACCCCCTGGGACGGGAGGCTTTCGGGCGCCGCCCTGCCCCGCCACGAGTGCAAATCGTCGAGCACCACGTAGAGGCACGGGACCAGGAACAGCGTGAACACGGATGCAGCCAGCACGCCGTAGCCCAACGAGATCGCCATCGGAATCAGCATGCGGGCCTGAAGATCGCTCTCGAACATCAGCGGGATCAGGCCCACATAGGTCGTGATCGACGTCAACGCGATCGGTCGAAAGCGCGCCACCCCGGCCGAGGCGACCGCCTCGAGAAGTGGCATTCGCTCCATCCGCCTGCGATTGACGTAGTGGACCAGCACGAGGCTGGCATTCACCACCACACCCGAGAGAGCGACGATGCCGAGCACCGAGAAGAACACCAGGTCCCAGCCCATCACGAGGTGACCCAGGATCGCGCCCACGGCGCCGAAGGGAATGATGCTCATGATGATCAAGGGCTGCAGGTAGGAGCGCAGCGGAATCGCAAGCAGGGTGTAGATGAGCAGTAGC
>CAXMOC010000120.1:0-1737 GCA_964194865.1 uncultured Opitutales bacterium
AGGGCTCGAGCCGAGCATGCCGCCGACGCAGGTCACGCCCGGCGTCACGATGATGTTCGTGAAGGATCCCGACGGGCGAACCATCGAATTCGTCGAGTTCGCAAGCGGCGCCAGCAGCAGCTACGAGAATCTGGGCGCGCAGGCCGGGAGCTAGCCCTGATTCGAAATACTTTTCCGAGGTGAAACGCCCAAATTGAAAGTGGCCCCGACGGTGGTAGGGATGGAAGTGCGAACCAACATCCAACACCAAAGGGGCCACATTCGTGAGACTCAGGAAAGGCTCGATTCGAGCCCGCGTCAAGGGCGATCTGCCGATTGTCTTCACGGACGAAAAACTCAGCGCGTACGGCGGGATCGAACTGTTCCGGCGCTTCGTCGACCGGTCGGGGTTCTGCGAGCGGCTGCAGCGGGTGTTTTCGATCCGCCAGTTCGATGGCGACTACGGCTCGTTCCGCGTCACGCTGGCGCTGATGGGCATGCTCTTGCTCGGCGGGACGCGGCTTCGCCACCTGCGAAACCTGGAGCGCGATCCCCTCTTCCTTCGTTTCGCTCGCCTGCAGCAACTGCCCACCGATCGCACGGTGTCGACCACCTTGAAGGAAACGACTCGTGAGGTGCGGGACCGGCTCGGGGGCTTGCTCCGTAGCGTGGCCTACGACACGGCGCGAGAAGCAAAACTGTCCCGGGTGACCCTCGACATGGATGGAACGGTGCTGCGCACGGGGTTGTTTGCGGAGGGCGCCGAGCGAGGATTCAATCCCCACCATCCGAAGGACAAATCGTACTACCCGCTGACGGTGCATCTGGCGCAAACCAGTCAGCTTCTGGCGGTGGTCAATCGCGAGGGCAACGTCCACGATTCAGCGAAGGCGCTCGAGACCCTGGAGTTTCTGGTCGAGGATGTCCGACAGGCGCTTGCACCGCGGCAGCTCGAGGCGCGCTTCGATGGAGCCTTCTTCCGACGGGACATCCTCGAATTCCTGAACACCTCGGGGATCGAGTACGCGATCAAGGCGCCGCTCTGGGATTGGCTCGAAACCCGGTTGATCATCGGGAAGCGGAAGAGGTGGAAGACGATCCGTCCCGGGCTGCAGGCGTTCTTCACGAAGCTCCGGATTCCCAAGTGGAACCTCACGCTGCGCGTTGCCGTGTATCGCAAGCACGTCTCGCACCGGACGCGAAAGAATTTCCAGCTCGATCTCTTCGACCCGAACGACGGGCACTACGAATACTCGTCCGTGGCGAGCAACAAGCGGATCGGGCTGCGCGCCCTGTGGAGCTTCATGGCCGGTCGCGGAGGGCACGAGAAGACGCTCGGCGAGCTGAAGCAGCACCTGGCGTTCGACACGATCCCGACCCGGGACTGGGACGCGAACAGTACGTGGCAGCTGATCAGCGCGCTGACTCACAACGTGTTTCGCCAGTTCCAGATCACGACGACCGCGGCGCACCGCGTGAACGGTCACAAGCGGACGTACCGCTGGGTGCTCGAGTCGTTGCGCACCTTCCGCTACGAGGTGCTCAACCTGCCCGCCAAGCTGGCGCGGCCCGAAGGGAGGTCGGAGCTGCGGATCGCCGCCTCCGAAGACACCCAGGAACGAATCGAACAGATCCTCAACGCCCTGCCCGAGGCCGCGTAGCCTCGAGAATTATTTCGAATCAGGGCTAACAGGGTTCTGAAAAAGTGATTTCGGGCAGTTGGTAAACGCAACGGATCACAGGATTCGCACCTCAGGT
>CAXMOC010000121.1:0-8061 GCA_964194865.1 uncultured Opitutales bacterium
CGACACCATTGTCGAGACCGATTGCGATCCGGTTCTCGGAACGACCCGCTATCTACGCCAACCCGTGCGCTTCGAAGACACTCCGGCGAGCTTGCGGCGGATCCCGCCGCGCCTGGGGCAACAGACCGAGGAGATCCTGGCGGACGTGGGCTTCGGTGAGGCCGACATCGCCAAGCTGCGAGAAGAGGGGGCGATAGTTTGAAGGCTCGGCCTCTCTTGGGACGCTAAGCGGTATGTCTACGGATCTGGAAGACCTGGGCTTTGACGCCGGCGAGCGCGTCGTCGTGGTTCACGTGGACGATCTGGGAATGTCCCCGTCGGCCAACCGGGGGGGCGTCGAGGCGCTGGACGGTGCGGCGACCTGCGGCAGCGTCATGGTGCCGTGTCCCGGATTCGACGCGATGGCGGCTGTTGCCCGGGAGCGGCCCGAGCTCGATCTGGGCGTTCACCTGACGCTCAACGCCGAGTATCCGAGCTACCGCTGGGGGCCGACCGCCTCCGAGGTGCCGGGTCTGGTTTCGCCAGATGGCGGAATGTGGCGAACCAGCGCCGAGACCGTCGCCAACGCGAGCTCCGATCAGGTCGAGCGCGAGCTCCGATCGCAGATCGATCGCGCCCTCGAAGCGGGTATCGACGTGACTCATCTCGACAGTCACATGGGAACCGTGTTCGATCCGAGCTTCGTCGACGTCTACGTCGCGCTGGCTTCGGCGTACCGGCTTCCGGCCTTCATTCCTCGCGTAGATCTTGAGCTGCTCGCTGGCCAGGGTCTGCCGCCTCAGCTGGAGCGCTACGTAGACTTGATCGAGGCCGTGGAACGGCGCGGCTTCCCGGTCTTTGACCACTTCAACAGTGATTCCCTCGAATTCGAGCCGGGCTGCGGCGCGGAGCACAATCGCGCACGGGTCGACGGTTTCGGGCCCGGCCTCAGCTATCTGATTACCCATTGCGCGGAAGGTGGAGCGGAGCTCGAGTCGATCGCGCTGGACTGGCGTCAGCGCGACGAGGAGCGTCGGATCTATTCCGATGGAACCATGTCCGAACACCTCGCGTCGAGCGAGATCCGGACCGTCGGGATGCGACCCTTGCGCGACCTTTTGCGCCGGCGTCTTCTCGAAGAGCAGACGTGAGAATCCAGCGATGACCGATCGAATCTCGGTGTCCTTGACGATCGCCGGGTTGACCCAGATCTATGGGGCCGAGCTCACCGGAATCCTGGAGACTGCGCGCATCGCCGATCAGGCGGGGATCCACCAGCTGGCGATGACGGATCACGTGGCGATTGGCCCGAGAACCGATCGCTACCCCTATGGGCGCTTTCCCTTCCCGAACGAGGAACCTTGGCCGGAGCCGCTAATCACGCTGGCGGCGGTTGCCGGGGCGACGAGCCAGATCCGTCTGGCCACGGGCATTCTCGTTGCCCCCCTGCGGCCGGCCGCGCTGCTGGCCAAGATGTTGGCCACCCTCGACGTGCTCTCCGCTGGACGTCTGGATCTGGGTGTGGGCACCGGCTGGCAGGCCGAGGAGTACGTTGCCAGCGGCGTGCCGTTCGCCGGCCGGGCTGCGCGGCTCGACGACACCTTGCGCGCCTGTCGGGTGCTCTGGAGCGAAGCGCCGGCGTCGTACGAATCGGCGACGGTCAGCTTCAAGGACGTCTGGTCCCTGCCAAAGCCGGTTCAGCCCGGCGGCATCCCCATCTCCTTTGGGCTCGCGCTCAACGCGCGAAATGTCGCACGCATCGTCGAATTCGACGCGGGCTGGGCGCCCATGACCTCGGATCCGGAAGAGCTGGCGCGCGGCATCGAGTGGCTGCGCGGGGCTCGTTCCGAAGCGGGCCTCGACCCGGAGGCGCTGCAGGTGCGAGCGAATGCGCCCGTGTTTTCGAATTCCGCTGGCGCCGTGGACCTCGATCGCACCTTCGAGTCGGCGGTCGAGTTGAGGTCGATCGGAGTCACGGTTGCCGCATTCGCTTTGCCCCGGTTCGTCACTCGCCGTAGCGATGTGCCGGCCTTTCTCGAGCGCCTGGGTCGATTGGCCGGCTGAGCGCATATACTCGAGAGATGTTGGGACCCCGCGATCTGGTTCTCTGTGCGGGTACCGTGGGCCGTGCGAGCTTCGAAGATCACATTGCCGCCGCTGTGGCGGGTGGATTCCAGGGGATCTCGCTGTACGCGACCGAGTACCAACGAGCGCGCAGCAGTGGACTGAGCGACGCCGACATGAAGCAGATGCTCGACGATCACGGCCTGGAGATCGGTGAGCTCGATCCACTGATGAACTGGGTTCCGTCTGCAGCGCTCGGCCGGGAAGCGACCGAAGAGGGGACGGGATTCTTCGGCGCAACGGAGGCCGACTTCTACGCGATCGCTCAGGCGCTGGGCGCGCGCTCGATCAATGCGGTGCTGTTTACGGATGCACGGATCGAGACGCAGAAGATCGCAGCGGATTTTGCGGCGCTGTGCGATCGCGCCGCTGCTCACGATCTTCTGGTTCACCTCGAGTTTCTGCCCTGGACGCAGATTCCCGATCTCGCTTCGGCGTTGGCGATCGTCGAGCTCGCCGATCAGCCCAACGGCGGCGTGATGTTCGACAGCTGGCATCACTTTCGCAGCAACGCAGAGGCCGAATCACTCAGCAAAGCGCCGGTGAAACGCATCCTTGCAGTCCAACTCAACGACGCTCCGCGCGAACCGCAGGCCGACCTCATCGAAGAGACGCTGCACGGGCGTTTGCTTCCCGGCGCGGGTGAGATCGATCTGGCGGCGATTCTCGGGTGGTTGCGTGAGGGGGGGAGTCAGGTGCCGATCGGCGTGGAGGTGTTTTCCGACGAGCTGGTGGAGTTGCCGGCGGTGGAGGTTGGGCGGCGAGCTGGGGATGCGGTGCGGGCAGTCATCGCCCGGACAGAGCCCTCGGGGTGACGCGAACTTCGCACTAGCCGGGGCCCCCATCGGCCCCGGCCACGGACGTGTTGGGTATTGGTTAGAGCTCGGTGAGTTTGAGTTTTTTTGTGCTGGGGCTTGGGTGTTCTTTGGCTCCGATCCAGCGTAGGCACATGGTGCCGCGGTTGTGGCCGGCGGTTTCGAGCCAATTGGGGATGCCGGGGTCGGTGTGGGAGATTGGGATGCGGACGGATCCGTTGGGTTCGTAGACGGCTGCGTAATGGTTCACGGCGATATCGTGATAGCGGTAGTCGAGTGACTCCATCCAGTGGTTGTTGAGCTGCAGGTTCCAGTAGTCGCAGCGCGGGGGCGTGGCTTCGACGAGCAGTACCTCGTCGGGAGCGAGCTCCCAATAGCCGTGGAAGTAGCAGATGTTGGGGTCGCCGTGGGCGGCCCTGGCGATCGCGGGGTCCAGCAACCGGAGTTCGTTTGGATATCTGGCGAATCCCTCGGCCCACTCCGCGAACAGTGTGGCAGTTCCGTCGACGTAGGCGGCCGCCGCTGCCAGCCCAGAATCGAGGAACTCGGGAGTCAACGCCTCAGGCGGACCGTCCGCTCCGAACCGTTCGATCACCAGCTCGGCGATCCGCTCCTTGCGACGGTCCCGATAGGTCTGTCGCACGATGAGTGAAGAGGTATCGGGCTCCATCGGCAGCCAGTTACCGGGGCGCTCGTCGCAGCTGATCGCGAGTTCGAAGGAGCCGTCGGCTGCGATCGAGAGGTCCTGGGCTTCCACGTAGCCCGTCTGTCCGGAGCGCCCCGCCGAGCCGTAGTTGCCCGCGTAGGTGCCGATGCCGAGATAGTGGATGCTGCCCCGCGTACCGCGAATGCGGTACTCGTACTCGCCGCTGATGGCGGCGCTCTGGTAGTAGTTGTCTGGATTGTCGGCGCCGATCTTGACTGTTTCGTGTGCGGGTCGCCGCAGCACGGGCGCCCTGGGATCTGCGAACTCGATATACGACTCGAGAGCGACACGTGTCAGGCGGCTCAGGTAGCGAAACCCCTCCGCGCGGTCGAAGGCGTTCCTTGGGGAGCCCTCTCGCAGAACGACCGCTCCCGCCCGCTTGAGGGCATCGCAAAAGTCGTCCCAGACGGCGCCCTCCATGACCCGTCGTTGTGCATCCTCGGTCGACATACTGCTCCTGTTCTGGTCCTAGGTCTGAAAAGATCGCCTTTCGAGCTGCGAGTGGGCACTCGATGCCCGTTTCACGAACTTCCGAGCCCCGGGGACTCTCGGTATGATGGCAGAAGAGTCGCGGAGGGTCGCACATGGGAAAGCTCGATGGAAAGGTGGCTCTGGTCACGGGGGCCAGCCGTGGAATTGGCCGGGAGATCGCTCTGTTGTTCGCGGGGGAGGGCGCCCGCGTCGCCTGTCTGGCCCGCACGCTGGAGGAGGGAGACCACTCGCTGTTCGAAGGCTCGTTGCGGAAGACCGTCGATGACATCATCGAGGCGGGCGGCGATGCCCAGGCCATCCCGTGTGATGTCTCGGAGTACGACAACTGCGCGACGGCGGTCATCGAAGTCCGCAAGGCGCTGGGTCCGATCGACGTTCTGGTGAACAACGCCGCGCTCACCTATTTCATTCCGGTCGTCTCGTATCCGATCGCGAAGTGGCACCGCTCGTTCGCGGTGAACTTTCACGCGCCCTTCTACCTCAGTCAGCTCGCACTCGAAGACATGACCCCGCGCGGCAGCGGAGCCATCGTTAACATCTCGAGCGGTGCTGCGATCGGCCCCGGTCGCGGCCCCTATACGGAAGCGCACAAAAGGATTCGCGGCGGGACCTTGTACGGTGCCGAGAAGGCCGCCCTCGAGCGGTTCACCCAGGGTCTTGCCTCAGAGGTATACGCAGACGGAGTCTCGGTGACCTGTGTGAGCCCCTCCCAGGTGGTCCCCACTCCGGGAACCCTCCACCACAAGCTGGTGAGCGGAATGGACGACCCCCGCGGAGAGCCGCCCCCGTTGATGGCGCGAGCGGCTCTACTCCTGGCAACCGAGCCGCTCGAGAAGGTCAGTGGTCGAGTGACCTATAGCCAGGAGATCCTGACGGAATTCGGCTGGCTGGACGCGGGCAAGGGTCTGGGATTCGACGGCATCGGATCCGGTTACTCGAAGATCTGATTGCTCTGTGCTTTCCTGTCGATCTCGGCGGAAAGGTGGCCCCCCGCCGAGCTTCAGAAGGAGCCCCGGTGAATCATCAGGTCGCCTTCATCACTGGGGCGAGCCGTGGAATCGGTCGCGCCGCGGCAGTCGCGTTGGCGGCGCGCGGGCTCGACGTCGTGGTGACCGCCAGGACGGTCGAGGAGGGCGACACCGCAGACGGTCGACCCCTGCCCGGCAGCATCCAGTCTACGGCGGCGTTGGTTCGGGAACAGGGCCGCGAGGCGCTCGAGATTCGATTGGACCTGCTCGAACGCGAGAGCATCGAAGCCGCTGTGGAACAGACCTTCGAGAAGTGGGGCCGGGTGGACGTGCTGGTCAACAATGGAATCTACACGGGGCCCGGCTCGATGATGGAGTTTCTCGACATCGATCTCGAGCTCGTCGAGACCATGTTTCAGGCCAACCTGTTTTCCCAGATCCTTTTGACCCAGCGGGTCCTGCCGTCGATGCTCGAGCGCGGCAGCGGGGCCGTGATCAACCTGGTATCGGGTGCCGGCTTCTCGGATCCTCCGGCTCCCGCGGGTCGGGGCGGCTGGGGCTTCGCGTACGGAGCTACCAAGGCGGCATTCTCCCGGATGGTGGGTGTTCTCCACGTCGAGCACGAAGCGATCGGGCTGCGTTTCTTCAACGTCGAGCCCGGATTCGTGCTGACCGAGGCGATGAAGCTCAACGATCCCGATGGCGAGATCGCCCGGCGATTCGTCGGGGCGCCGCCCGAGGTGCCGGCTTCGGTGATTGCGTGGCTGGCCGTCGACCCGGCTGCAGATCAATGGAACGGGCAGACCGTTTTCGCGCAAAAGCTCTGTCTGGAGCTCGCACTTCAGCCCGATTGGCGCTCTTGAGTCGCTTGTGAGCGAGCAGGAGGGTCGCCAGAGGATGCTGGCACGACGACGCGCCACTCCTGCGTTGAGGTGGCCCCGGGTCCTACTGCTGCTCGTGGGCGTCTGTGCGCTGGGCTCCTGCATGTCGATCCCTCTCCAGTTCGAGCGCCAACCGATCCGCCGACCGGTCGTCGATCGCATCGATGAGTCGTCGGTGCGAATTCGCTGGCCGGAATCGTTCTCGGGCGGACCGGTGAGCATCTACCGGGGGATCGATCCGAGCTTGATCGATCGATCCCAGCCATTGGCGGTCGCGGAAGGTCAGACCGTGAAGCTCACTCGCTCCGACGACCCGCGTGTCGGCCAGCGCCACCGCCTCTATTACGAGCTCGTTCCGGGCGATGGTGGCGAGCCGGTAGTGACCTCCGAGCGCCGTCTGCCGCTGGCCTGCTGCAACAACTTCCGAGATCTCGGAGGCTACGAAACCGAGGACGGGCGCGTGGTGCGCTGGAATCGGCTCTACCGGGCGAACGCACTTTCGAAGCTCGCGCCGAGTGACACCGAATATCTATCGGGGCTCGGCATCAAGCTGGTGTGTGACTTTCGCTCGGACCGCGAACGCTTTCTCAGCCCGAACAGCTTGATTGGGCGTGCGCGTCAAGTGGATCTTCCGGTGGATCAAGAGGGAGTCGATCCGGAGGAGATGCGGCGAAAGATTCGAACCGGCGGAATGGTGGGGCTCGGCGTGGAGGCGACGATGCGCAACGCCTACCGCGCGTTTGTCACCGAGTATTCGGCAGTGTGGGCGGCGATGTTCTGGCGGATCGCGCGTCCAGAGAACATACCCAGCGTGGTGCACTGCACGGCGGGCAAGGACCGAACCGGCTTTGCCTCGGCGCTGGTGCTCTACGCTCTCGGGGTGCCGGAGCAGACCATCGTCGAAGACTATCTGCTCACGAACTACTACATGCAGAATCTCTTTCGATTCGTCCTGCGCTGGGTGCCGCTGTACTCGTTCTTCCGAACCGAGCCCGAGGATCTGCTGCCCTTGCTCGAAGCGCGGAGCCAGTACCTCCAAACCTCGCTCGATGCCATCAAGGAAAGCTACGGATCGATCGACGCCTATCTCGAGCAGGCTCTCGGTGTCGATGATCGCATGCGCGCCCAACTCGAGCAGCAGTTTCTGGATTAGACCCGCGCGCTAGCTGGACCCGGCGGCGCGTTTCCAAAAGCGCTGCCAGCTCGAGAGACTCTCGGGCAGCGTGCCCTTCCCGGTGTGGTGCTCCGGCCAGTTGGCTGGCGAAAGCCCGAGCGGGCTCTGTCCCAGCTCGGTCCCATAGAAGAGCAGGTGTTTGCGGCGCACGAAGTACCAATGTCCCTCGCGACGCTCGTAGGTGTCGTCGTATCGGATGGCCTGGTGGATCCAACGCTCTCCGTCCTGGATCTCGCCCTTGCAATAGACCACACCCCGGGCGTGGTCGGGCTCGTCGAAGTCGATGACGTGGTTCCCGACCAAGAGGAAGGTGATTCCTACCCGTCGCAGCTGCCGCTCGAAGTCCTCGTGGAGGGCCTCGCGGCCGGAGCGGCCGCGGCCGACCCTGACGTCATCCACGTAGAGAGCCACCAACGCGTCGATGTCACGTGCGTCCAACGCCACCGCGTAGCGGGATGCGAGCTGCCGAATCTCCTCGCAGGCAGTCAGGCGCTCGAGGTCGTTCACGATGGACCATTGCTAGCGCCCGTCGTATGCGCCTGCAAGGAGCCTCGCTGAGCTTCGCGAAGGCGAGGAGCCGGCGATGGTGCCCGCGGTTCAACCCGGCAAGCGGCGCGGTATATTGGCAGTTGGCTCGACCAGAGGAGCGGCGGTGGCATGAGCATGCTCGATGGAAAGGTGGGAATCGTGACGGGGGGAGGCGCTGGGATTGGGCGCGCAACGGCGCTGTCCTTTGCCAGGGAGGGAGCCCGCGTCGTCGTCGCGGATCGGGATGTTGCTTCCGGTGAGCGCACGGCCGCCGAGATCGTCGAAATGGGTGGCGAATCGCTCTTCGTCCACACCGATGTCAGCGTCACGGCGGACGTCGAGGCGATGGTCGAGGCGACGCTCGCGCGGTTCGGGCGCCTCGACTGTGCGTCGA
>CAXMOC010000122.1:0-17000 GCA_964194865.1 uncultured Opitutales bacterium
GCGCGCCATGCACGTTATCGGGTTCAAGGCCGACAGGCTGCAGACGATTCCGCGCGCCATCGCCGGGTTCGGAACCCTGCTCGTCAGCCTGACCGCCGCCGGCGTGCTTGTGAGCCAGTTCGCTGGCGCCTGAGCGCTCGAGCCCGAGCTAGTCGAGCGACGCCGCGTCTTTCTCTGTGCCAAGTTAGGCGGTTCGGATTCGCTTTCGATTCGCCCCAGCGAAGGGGCGCCTGAGTGTTTTCGGCGTTCTGCCGCCTAAAGTGCTAGGCGCGCCTAGCGTTACCCAGCTCGTGGACTGCGCGGTGCGCCTGGTCGATTGCGACGTCGAGCAGCGACGTCGACCCCGCGTCGGAGTTTGCGATGGCGATTCGTCCGAACGGCTTGCGGCCGCGGACAAAGAGATAGCGCTCGTCCTCGTCATCTTCAAAAATTTCGTCGTAGAGCGGGTTGGCCTCATTCACGTAAGCATGTGCCCAGCGGTTGACTGTGATGGCCTCGATGTCTCGGGCTGGATCGAAACCACCATCGGCCAGGCTGCCGGCCAGCTGACGCCGAATATTGCGCTCGATGGTTTCGTACGGGGTGGCGAACAATTCGTGGCGCCCCGCTCGACACTGTTCGCTGGGCGTCAATCCGGCATTCGATCGATGAGGAAAACGTACCAAGTGAACGACGACGGGTTCGTCCGGATCTCGGGGGTAGTGATGTCCCCCTAGGTCCACCGGGTAGTCGAGATGCGACACCACATGATAGCTACCCGGATTGAGCAATGCGCCGACGCCCAATTTCTTCCAAGGTTGCCAGTTTCGCAGGGCGGCATTGGTATAGAGAATGGACGACTTCACCATCTTCGAGAGGGCTTCTCGCTGGGGAGCGGGTAGTTCGGGGCATAGGTGCGGAATCACCTGGTTGTAGCAAGCGAGAACGCAATTTCGCGCCCATACGCGATTTGCCTGTCCTCCCCGCACGTAGGTGACTCCCACACGGCTCGATGACTGGGGGGCGCCATCGTGTTCTACACGAACGACTGTGCTCTGGAGGCGAACGCGAACATTTGAGCTCGCTTGATCGAGTTTCGAGTAATCGAAAGGACTCAGCACCACGTCTTCCATTGTGGTTCCTGGAGCGACATCGGGAATCATGCTACGAACGAGCATGCGGGCCACCGAGGCATTGCCGTCAGGAAAATGATAGGACGAGCGTGGCTCGGAGCGAGTCTCCAACCACCGACTTAGCCGGCCCCTAGCGCCGCCGCGACTGGTGGCATTGACACCCGGCAGGCCCCAGGAGAACGCCCCGCTGGCTGGAACGGCTTCGATTCCCACACACCAGTCTGTCGTCAGATTCTCGAAGATCGCGTAGATCTCCGGCTCTCGGATGTTCATGTGCCGGCTGAGAAATTCCCGATAGCTGATGCTGGACAGATAGTCTTCTTCCCCCGCGTACGAATGATCAGGGACGGTGTCTTCGCGTGTGGTCAACAGTCTGATCATTTCGAGCTTGGCGGTATCCGAGATTGGCATTTGCGCGACCGCTTCTTGATGTGAAAGCGGTGAATCCACCAGGGGGATCCAGCCCTCAAAACTGCTCACGGGCGAATAGGGGAGAGTGCGGTCGACGCCGAAGGTGCCACGATCAAAATAAGTGCCGGCCGTCAGCCCGTTCCTCTTGTAGAAATCGACATCGTAGGCGGCATACAAGCGGTCCGGTTGAATGCGAAGGTCATTGAGAAGGTCCTTGGTGACATCGCTGTAGTTGCTCGGCCCTTGGAAGAACTCGCTTCCCCCGTGACTGATGAGATTTTGGCTCCCAGCCCGCATCTCATTGCGTTTGGCGTGGCCTCCGAAATCGTCGTGGTTGTCGAGAATCAAGATCCGAGCACTCGGATGTTCTTGGCGATAGAAAAATGCGGCCGCGAGCCCACTGACGCCTCCACCGACGACAACGAGGTCGTAGACGTCCACGTCCGGCTGCTGGACCGGTCCCCAATCGCGCCGACCTTGCCGCCCAAGTTGGTGGGCGACCTCGAACGATCCCGGGTGACTTCCCCGCAATCCCGTGAGCCCGGGTGGGTAGCTGGGCCCAACCCCGCTAGCGCGCTCGAGCCGTAGCATCTCGTCCGCAAACGCTCGACCCGGCACGAAGGTGCTGGCCGCCAAAGCGCCCATCCCGAGTAGGACGTCTCTTCGCGAGATCGAGCGATCCATTCCGAGATTGCGATCATCCGACTTCATCGCCTTTTCCTTTCGAAGAGACCCGCAACTCGGGCCTGGGGCGAGCAGGTGCCCGCGGCGAGAATGTGGCGGGGGCGAATTGAATCTACCAGCATCATGTTTCGCGCAGCGCAGGAAATCGCCAAAACACTCGGCTAAAGAAAGCGCGGGGCCAAGCGCGGTCCTGCCGTCACAGGGTCTCGGTGTCGATTACCAGGGTGGCGTCGCTTTCGATCTGCTTCCAGTCGATATCAAGGCCGAGGCCCGGGCCGTCGGGGGCGCTCACGCAGCCATCCGCTTCGATGCGGATGGGCTTCGCGCAGGCGTATTCGTAGTGCTCGTTCGGCACCGAGTGTTCAAAATAGCTACAGCCAGGGATACCGAGCATGAGATGTAGGTTGACGGCCTGAGTCAGTGGGTAGCCATAACTTTGCAGCTCGGTCTTGAGACTGTGGGCCGAGGCGAGGGCCATTGCTGATCTAGCAGCCGAAATACCGCCGACAGTAGAAGGGTCGCAACGCAGTCTCGACCATGCACCGCGGTTGATGGCATCCGCCATGGCGGACAATTCGACCACTGTGTTGCCCGCGCAGATGATGTCGACTTCCACCGCTCGATTGAGCTCCGCGTAGGCGTCGATCGCGGTGTCATCGAGAGGCGCTTCCATCCAGTCGCATGGCATGTCAGAGAGTGCCCGGCCCAGCTTGACGGCACTGTCGTAATCGTAGACTTGCTCCAAGTCGACCATGAACCGCAGTCCGGTCGAGGCGAACGCAGCCGCGACGGCTGATGTCATTTCTAGATCGAAATCCAAGTTGCATTGGGTGTGGAACTTGACGGCCGGATAACCCATGTCACAGATCTGCCGCACGTAATCGAGATATGTCTCAACGTTGTCAAAGACCGGGCTGCTCGCGTACGCCGGGATGCGCTCCCGTGCACCGCCCAGCAGGCGGACGAGAGGTGTGTCGAGATCGCGGGCGAAGGCATCCCACATGGCAATCTCGAGTAGCGACTCCGGGGCGGGGATCGGCGTGGTACTCGCCGCCAGCATGTCTGCGGCGATGGCTTCGCGTTGCAGCACATTCTTGCCGACTAGTCCGCCGATCACTGGCCGGAAGGAATCGGCATAAGAATGAGGGTTGTCATCGCATTCGTCTTCGTCATAAAAATCGCCTGAAAGGTCACCGGACGCACCTTCTACGCCACCGCGTGTCGTCAGTCGGACGATGTTGTAGTAGATGGGGGACGGCTTGCAGGTGCCGGTGAAGTTGTAGGGCGGAGTCACGTCGGGTGCGACGACATAGACACGCAGGCGGGTGATATCGAGATCGCTCGTGGCTCTCCCCTTTGATTCCCAATCGAGAAAACGCCCTCGGGATCGGAAAGATAGTCCCACAATTTTGCGCCGGTCGATTTCCCTGTTGCCAACCACAGGGAAATCGCCCGCTAGCCCGGCGAGAAGGAGCGAATCGGAGTCGACCCTCGTCCGAAGCCCGGCCTAGATGTTGTGGCTGACGTTCGAACGCGTCGCGCCCAGCCTCGCAGACGAGACTGGGCGCGATCACGCACCGTCGATGCGCTGCTGGACGCCCTGTTCTAGTTCCTCGCAGCGGAGCTAGCGCCTCGTCCGGAGCTCCTGCTCCGGTTCCGGTTCCGGCGACATCCCGTCGTCGACACACGCGCCTTCGTGGTCGTCGTGGTTGCTGATGTGGGCGGGAACGTCGGATTCCTCCACCCAGATCGTGTGGGCGTTGTCGGGGTTGCCCGGCGGAAAGTGGCAGATCTCGACCAGCTTCGGGTCGTGCATGTGGCGCGCGACGACGCGTTCGGACACCTCCTGGATGTCCAACGCAACCTCGCCGTCTCCGCTCGCCGTGTATACGGCCGATACGTCGATAGATCGCTTGGCCAGGATGACCACCCAGCCCTCAACGAAAAACCCATTGGAGTCGAGGACGCGCGCCAGGATCTGCTCGCAGCCCACCTGCCGCGCCTCGAGAGCCTCGAGCTCAGTCCGGATCGGCATCTCGGCCTCCTGGGGGTCGACGACTGCTCCGCCCACGTAGCTGGCCAGCACGAGCGCTCGCAGGGGGACGACGCTGAGCGTCGGGTTGCGGAAGTTGATCGTTGTGGCGTAGTCGCCCGCCGTCACCGGATCGGGGTCGCCCGTACTCTCGCCGCAGACGAACTTGGCCGCGTACTGGAACACATGCTCGGCCTGATCGTGGTCGTCGTCGGCGACGGCGGCTATTGGCAGCAGCGCCCCCAGCAGAAGTAATCCACCGATCCATCCAAGCCCTGCGCGGTCCCGTCTAAGCACCTTCGACATCATTCCTTCTTTCAGCATAGTTTCATCTCCGCAGACCACCCCCCCGCCGAGCCAGTCTCGGCGAACGAATAAGATACCACGAGCCCCAGGGCTGGGCCTCTGGCCGTCGGTGGGCAGATGACGGGCGACTCATCCGATCATCGTGAGCCAATCTCATATACTCTCAACCATTCGAGGATCCCATGACAGACAAACATGCCGAGGCTCGTTTTGCCAAGGCGCGCGAAGAGCTGATCGCGCGAACACCCGGCTCCGCGCAGGCCAGTGCGCGGGCAGCGAAGGCGCTGGCCATGGAGGTGGCTCAGACGGTCGTGATGCCGCATCCGATCTACATCGAGCGCGCGGATGGCTGCCACTCCGCGGTCGAGCAACTTCTCCTTCCAGCGGACGGCGTCCGCATCTACACGGGACAGATCAGTCCTCCGAACGAGCGACGAGAGAGGGTCGGAAGAACACCGTCCATCGGAGCTCAGCGGGCCCTCGTCGGTAGAATTTCCCCGTTCCACCACCCGGAGAACAGGGCGGCTAGGACCTCGAGAAGGGGCCGGATTGGAGACGTGACTTCGCCGGAAGCGATGGGATTCCAGCGATTTCGCTGTACTTTCCGGGAAGATCGGGGATTTTCGCTCAGAGACGGGTTCGCTACAGACCGCACGCACCGCCAACTTCGTTAAGCTCCCGCTCCGCTCTTGAAACGCGCCCATAGCTCAGTTGGATAGAGCGTCTGGTTGCGGTCCAGGAGGTCGCACGTTCGAGTCGTGCTGGGCGCGCCACATCGCCGTGACGCCCACCGATCGGCACAATGGATCGGTGGACGTCGCGGTCAGCGGTGCTGTCGGGCCCGATGGCCGAGCGCAGCTGCGGCCTGCCCCCAAAAAGCATTGGGAAGCAGGCGAATCCGACGGCTGGTTGCGCAGACCGAGTCGATTCGCCCCACGGGGTTGCTGCGGGTAGCGGGCTTCCACCGACGGGAAAATGCCTTCCCGGCGCAATTTCTCGCTTGCCGGCGACCGAATTGGCTGTGATATCCTGCTTGGGAAGGGCGTTTCGGATCGGTTCGCAAGCTTCCACGGATGCTTGTTTCGTATTCCCGGCTGTTTTGGCCTTTCCCATCGCCCGGCAGGGTCTGGCCGGACGATGTGTTTCTGTCCCGGATTTCAGCGTTGGACGGTCCGACATGGAGCCCGGCAAAGGCCGCAGCCGCCTCGGGAGCGCTCGCTGGCGGCGAGGGAATCCAGTTGAGCACCAAATTGTACGTAGGGAACCTGTCATTCTCGACGACTGAGGCAGAGCTTCAAGAGTTGTTCGAGAAGCACGGTACGCTGAGCTCGGTCAAAGTCATTACCGATCGCGAGACCGGTCGATCGAGGGGATTCGGCTTCGTCGAGTTCGAAGACGCCAGCAGCGCGGATGAAGCGCAGAAGGCGCTGAACGGGCAGCAGCTCGGCGGGCGTGATCTTCGGGTGAACGAAGCCCACGACAAGCGCGGCGGCGGCGGCGGTGGGGGCGGCGGCTACCGCTGATCCCGGCGAGTTGGCGCATTGGCCGACTCCCCATGGGTGATCGCTCGCGAACGCGGTGCCCCTCCCTGACTGCGGCATTTCGAGCGGCCGTTCATCCGCCACTAATCTGTCTTCGGTAGACTGATTGGGTGTCTGATTCCGCGCGGCAGGATCGGGGGCCTGACGTCCGGCTTCTCAAGTTTACCGCGCCCATCCTGCTTTCCAGCCTGGCCTGTACCCAGCTCGTGCTCGGACTCTTCTTCGGGCTGACTCCCTGGAAGGGTGGCGGCTTCGGAATGTTCTCCACCGTCGACTCCAACGGCGCGCGTTCGCTTCGCGTCTATCTGGAGATGGACGAGGGAGAGTTGCCCACCCGAGCGCCGGGTTGGCTCGGGAAACGCAGAAACCACGCCAGCAGTTTCCCCACCGAGTTCCGGGTGCGGGGGATCGCTGAGGAGCTGGCGGCTTCGACCTGGGTCCCAAAACGTCGATCGTCGAAGGGCGCCGACGGTGAGCCGAGCGGGTCCGATTCGGAGCTCTCGGTGACCGATGGGGACCCGGATCAGGATGGGGACCCCGATCAGAATGGGGAGCCCGTCCAACCGAGCGAGCCGAGCGCCGACCAGCCGGGAGAAGAAGCCAACCTAGACGAACCCGGTGAACCAGCGCCCGAAACGGCCGTCGCCGCGGCGGAGTCGAAACGAGACAAGGCGGATTACGGCGCGTATCCGCGCGTGTCGGCGCTGAGAGCCGGCAAGGATCCCGAGGATCGGGTGCCCCTCCCGGTGAACGCCGTTCGCGTGGAAGTCTGGCGCGTGCGCTTCGACGCCGACACCAACGAGATTGGACAGGAGCTCATGCGAGCGGTGACTGCGAAGGTGGCTCGAAAATGAGTCTGCTGACGCGAGCCGAGGAGCTTGGGGATCGGATCGCAAAGTCTTTGCTGACCGGCTCGATGGTGGATCTGTCGCGGACTCTGACGCTGGTGATGCTGCTGATGTCGGGACCGAAGGGGTGGTACGTCAGGACACCCCTGATCCTGCTGGCAATTGCCGGGATCATACTTCCCGCGGTCCGCTCGTCGGCTGGCTTCTGGTTCGCCATCGCCATGTCCATTCTCGCCCACGACATCGTCAGCTGGTCTGAGGTCGACAACCACAAATGGCTGATGGGCTGGTGGTGCCTGGCCATGGCGCTGACGGCGCTCGCGCCCCAGAAAACCCAGCTGAAAGTGCTTCAGACCAATGCGCGGTTGTTGCTGGGCCTGTGTTTCGCATTCGCGACACTCTGGAAGCTGCTCTCCGCCGACTATATGGACGGCACCTTCTTCAAGTGGGAGCTGCTCACCGATAAGCGCTTCCGGGACGCCTCCCACTACGTCGGTGAGATGGAGAAAAGCGATCTCAGAAAGAATCGCAAGCTCGAAAGCGAGCTCAAAAAGAGCTACCGCCGAGACGCGGAGCCGCTTGATTCGGTCACGTTGAATTCGGTACCCAGGATCGATCTACTCGCGCTGGGGATGACCTGGTGGACGATCTTCATCGAGGGCTTGGTCGCGTTGTTTTGCCTTTGGCCCGGTGATCGAATCATCGCCATCCTTCGCGCGCAGGTGGTTCTCGTGTTCGCTGCTACGACCTATATCCTGGCCCCGGTGCTGGGCTTTGGGTGGATGGTGATCCTGATGGGCCTGACCCAGTGTCCGGAGCAGCATCGAAAGCTGCGCGCAGGCTTCTTGCTGGTGTTGGGTCTCATGTACCTCTACCGCCTGAAGCTCGGCCCCATGTTTCTGAAGACCGCAGAGGTCGGCTTCGCTGAGATGGCCCGGTTCTACTGAGTTGGCGGCTCGCGGTCCGAGTGGTCCAAGTGAAGTGGGAGGGGAGAAGCGCATGAATCGGCTCAAGAAGGCCCTGTGGTTCGGTCTGAGCTTCGCCTTGATCCTGCTCTGGTCTGCGCTGGGGAAAAACACCTGACGGATCCCTCGGGTAGCGTCGCAGGTCGGAATCCACCACCGTTGCTCTGATGGCAAACCGAGGGATCTGGATCGGCGTCGCGCTCGCCGGCGCGGTCCTGCTGGCCTGCGTGTACGGATACGCGTCCTTTGGCCTATCTCGTGGCGTGGATGTGACCGCCTACAGCAGTGGCATCTACGACATGGACGTCCGCAGAGTAGTCCTTGATCTCACTACCGATCAGCGCGGATATCGGACGAGTGTCCATCCACTCCAGAAGCTGATGGTTGCTCCCTTCGGTATCTGGCTCCAGTCGCGGAGCTCTGCCGAGACTCGGCGCCTCGACGCGGCCAGAATTCTGATCAGCGCCTTCATGATCGTCCAGGCCCTGCTGGTTGGATGGCTGACCTTCCAGCTGACCCACCGCTCGCCGGCCCCAGCCGTCGCCGCCGGTCTGGTGACCGGCCTCTCGTTCTCTTCGGTGCTGGCGGCCAGCGTTCCCGAGAGCGCGGCCCTCTCGAGCATCGCGACTTCCGTTCCCTTGGTGTTCCTGTTGGCCCGCAGCGGTCGAACGTTCCATTGGCGGGAGGCGGCGCTGTGGGGGGTGATGGGCGTTCTCTGCATCGGGTTGACGATCACCCAGATCATCCCCTGGCTGATTGCCCTCGGAGTTCGCGTCGCGTTCGAGCTGCGCCGCGCGCGGGCGGCCGGGAAGGGTGCGGACCTTCGCGGTCTGGGGCGGAACCTCGTGCTGTGTGCCGCGATTCTTGCTTCGCTGACCTGGGCGGGCGTTCGCCTGCAGGCCCAGGTCTTTCCCGGAACCCAGGAGTTCTACGCCGAGAATCCACTCGAGGTCGAACGGCACTTCTACCGGTCCGAGAAGATTCGCAGCGTGCCGCTGCAACACACGAGCCGGCTACTGCTCCACTTTGTCCTGTTCGACTTCGTCTCCCCGTTTCCCGCCTACTCGGATTTCCTGATCCAGAAGTACGGGCTGCGCTGGTGGTCGCTCTCGATCGAAGAGACGGGTTTCGATCAATGGAGGGCGCCTCAGCTCGCCCTCGCCGCTGCCTTGCTGGCCGCCCTGGCCATCGCGTGCGCCTTGCTCCGCCGTGCTGACGCGTCGTTTCTGGCCCCTGCGCTCTGCGTGGCCAGCCAGTTCGGTCTCCACTTCTTCTATGGACGGGAGTACATCCTCTACTCGCCCCACTGGCACGGAGTGCTCGTGGCGATCCTGATTGCCGCGAGCTGGAACTCGCTCTCGCGAAGACGCTGGGCGGTGTTGGCGGCGGCGGGCGCGCTGTCCGGCGCGATGCTCGTCAACGACCTCGTCGTGCTGAAGTCGGTCTACGAAGAGGTGGATGCCGGTCTGGGTGTCGACGTTCGCGACACCCGCGGCGAGCTGCGCTGAACGAAACGGAATCAGGCCGCAGCGGCGTCGAGCGCGGCCTCCCACGAAGCGCCGTCGTTCAGCATGCGACGGTACTTCATCAACAGCCGCGCCCGGTTGAAGGCAACGGCTCCGGAGAGTCGGCCCTTGCGGCCGAAAAGCGCGACGAAGCGTCGCTCTTCGAGCGACCCGTGCCGCACTTGAATTTCATCGTCCGGCTTCGGGCGCCCCGCGCACTGGATCTTCGCATCGTACTGATCGGACCACACGAAAGGCACCGGCGCGAAGGGCTCGCCGCCTTCGGGTCCGGCGAGGAGCCGGATTGCGGCGGCCTCGCCCTGCTCCACCGCGTTGGTCCAATGCTCCACGCGCATGGACTCGCCAAAGAGCGGGTTGTACCAGCGCGCGACGTCGCCCGCAGCCGTCACGTTGGGCGCGGCGGCCGAGGTCTCGTCACAGACCACGCCGTCGGAAATCTCCAGCCCCGAGGTCTTCAGCCAACCCGTCTCCGGGACGACACCAATGCCCACCACGACCAGGTCCGCGGCGAGCGTACTGCCGTCGCGAAGGCGCACTGCCTCTACCCGTTCGCTTCCAAGAAAGCCGTCCACGCCCATTCCACACCGTAGGTCCACGCCGTGATCCCGATGCAGCGCAGCGCAGGTTTCCCCCAGCTGCGGCCCGACGGCCGCCTCCAGTGGCGTAGAGAGCGTTTCGATCAGGGTCACGTCGAGCCCCCGCTCCCGGCAGCTAGCGGCCACTTCGGAGCCGATGAAGCCAGCTCCTACCACCACGACCCTCGGGCTGTGGTCGAGTTCCGACCGAATCGCCATGCAGTCGTCGAGCGTTCGCAGGGTGTGGATGCCTGCAAGCTCCGGAGTGTCGGGAAGCTGGCGCGGCGTGGCCCCGGTGGCGATGACCAGACCGTCGAAGCCCACGCGCTCGTCGCCTAGCAGGACGGCTCGTCCGGTCGGATCGAGCCCGGTGGCTCGGGTCCCGAGTCGCAGCTCGATTTCGAGGGGCTCGAAGCGCTCGGGACGGATCAGGCTCACCTGGTCGGGTTCGCGGGTGCCGCTCAGCACCTCCTTCGAGAGCGGCGGGCGGTCGTACGGCAGGTGCTCCTCGGCGCCGATCAGGGTCAGTTGCCCGCTGTAGCCCTCCCGCCGGAGCGCTTCCGCACAGCGCAAACCCGCGAGGGAAGCGCCCACCACGACGATCGTCTCGAGCTTCGCCAACCCCACCTCCCAACAGTCGAGCCCCAGTCCGAGACCCGGCCGGGCCCAGGCCGCGCGGGGGCACACCATACCCAGTCGCTCCGCACTGGGCCCGGGATCGGTGCAGTCATTCCCCTGCGGCGCAGCCTCGGAGCTGCGGCTTTCCAAGCGGGTTTCGTGTTCTAACCTACTGAAATAGCTTGATTTAGGGTACTCGGCACGCCCCTTGCTGTAGTTCGGTGGCATGCCCGGCGTGGGAATTCGGCTGGAAGCTACCCATAATCGACCGAGCGTCGATGACGACGAGGCGGCTGCAGTGAAGGATCGGTGGGACGAAGTGGCGGACACGCGGTCGTCTCGCGGCGGGCGACCCCGTTCCCGCTCCCATTCCCATTCCCATTCGGATTCCGATTCTCATCCCCGTTCCCGATCTCGCTCGCGATCTCGGCCCCGATCGCGTCGCAAGCCTCTCACCGAACAGCAGAAGGTCTACCAGGCGGCCCGACGGCGAGCGAATCGCAAGCTCTCGTTCATCTCCCACTTCGTCGCCTACGCGGCGGTATGCATCTTCCTGATGTTCATCGCCGGCTTCCGGCCGGCTTTCATCGTCGCGCTCTCCTGGGGGCTCGGCATCGCATTTCACTACTTCTTCGCGATGGTGGCTCCAGAGCTGCGGCACCGAATGATCGAGCGCGAGGTGCATCGCGAGGTCGAAGTCAACGTCTCTCGCGAGAGGCGAACCATCGAGGAGCGAAACGCCCGCCAGATCGAACAGCTCTCGGCGTCCATCGCCCATGAGATTCGCAATCCCATCACGGCTGCCAAGAGTCTGGTCCAGCAGATGGGTGAAGATCCGAATTCCGACGAGAGCGTCGGCTACGCCAATGTCGCTCTCGAGGAGCTCGATCGCGTCGAGCGCTCGATCTCGCATCTGCTCCGCTTCGCTCGCGAAGAAGACGTCCAGATGGGTGAGATCCGTCTGAAGGAAGTCGCGCTGAGCGCGCTCGAGGCCTTCCGCGAGCGGCTGGATCGCGGCGATATCCGGGTCGTAGACTCGATCGACACCGACTGTGCGATGCGTGGTGACGCCGAGAAGCTGCGCCGCGTCCTGATCAACTTGATCGCGAACGCCCTGGATGCGTTCGACGAGGGCAACACAACCGACCCCGCGATCGAGGTGGCGGCTGGTGAGAACCTGGCCGGCACCGAAGTCTGGATGCGGGTGCGAGACAACGGGCCGGGGATGGACCCGGAAACGCTCGATCGCATCTTCAACCCCTTCTTTACTTCGAAGTCGAGCGGAACCGGCCTGGGTCTGGCGATCTCGAAGAAGGTCATCGATGCCCACGGCGGCTCGATCGAGGCGAGCTCGGAGCCAGGATCGGGCACGGAATTCCTCCTCACCTTTCCGAAGCAGTTCGCGAACGGGGAGGTCGCCGAAGGATGAGCGTGCAACGAGAATGGAATCATGAGCTCTGGCCGTTCGACTATTTCGATGGAGGCCCCCCGATGAGCCACAACCGGGAGCACAGCAACAAGCGAGCCCGCCGAAGGTATCGACATCGTCACCGGCAGCGACCTTCGCGCTACGTCGAACAGGAGGCTGACGAGGGTTTGCTCAGCGACGAGGAACGCTCCTACCGTGGTGCCCGCCGCTTGGCCGAGCGGAAGATCAAGCTCACTCGCGACGCGATCCGATTCGGCGTGATCGTGTTGCTGCTGTTGATCTTCATCCCGCCGGTGGGTGTGATCGTGATGATCTGGTACGGCATCGGTTTGTTCAAAGAGTTCTATCAGCTCATCGTCGAGCCCCAGATCCGGGAGCGCATCATCGAGAAAGAGGTGGACAAGCACGTTCACGACGGGATTTCGCGCGAGCGGCGCACTCTGGAGGGTCAACACGCGCGCTCGTTGGAGCACCTCTCCGCGTCGATCGCCCACGAGATCCGCAATCCCATCACCGCGGCGAAGAGCCTGGTCCAGCAGATGGAGGAAGAGCCCACCGCACCCGAGAACGTCGAGTACGCCCGGGTCGCACTCGAAGAGCTGCATCGAGTCGAGCGTTCAGTCTCCCACCTGCTGCGCTTCGCGCGCGACGAGGAGATGCAGCGCGAAGAGGTGAGGATGGCCGACATCGTGGACTCGGCGCTGGAATCTTTTCGCGACCGCTTCGAGCGTGCTGACATCCAGCTCGAGCGGCGCCTCGACTGCGAGGGGCCGCTGCGCGGCGATCCCGAACAGCTGCGGCGTGTCGTCATCAACCTGGTGGGCAATGCGGTCGATGCGCTCGACGATTCCGACAGCGTCGACAAGCGGATCGACGTGGAGATGGGCGAGAACCTGGCGGGCTCGGAGATCTGGCTGCGAATCAAGGACAACGGACCCGGAGTGGATCAAGAGCTGGTCTCCAAGATGTTCAGCCCGTTCTACACCTCGAAGGTGAACGGCACAGGCCTGGGGCTGGCAATCTGCAAGAAGCTCGTCGATGCCCACGGTGGCTCGATCGAAATCACGTCGGATCGGGGAGAAGGTGCCGAGTTCCTGCTGACGTTTCCCAAGAGCGCAAATGGCGAAGGAGTCGAGGCGTGAGGGCAAGGATTCTGGTCGTCGAAGACGAGCGCGCCATCCAGATCGCCCTATCTGGCTTGTTGAAGCGCGAGGGCTACGAGGTCCTGGTTGCGAGCTCCGGCGAGGAGGCGGTCGAGCGGCTGCAGGAGAACGCGATCGATCTGGTCATCACGGACTTGGCGCTCGGCCGTGGCATCAGCGGCATGGAGGTGCTTCGCAGCGCCAAGAACCTGCGTCAGGAGACGGTGGTGGTGATGATCACGGCCCACGGCTCGGAGAAGATCGCCGTCGAGGCGATGAAGAGCGGCGCGGACGACTACATTCCCAAGCCCTTTGACAACGACGAGATTCGTCTGGTGGTGCAGCGCTGTCTGGAGCGAACCCGGCTGGAGCGTGAGAACCGCTTGTTGTTGGAGCAGGTTCAGCGCCAGTACGGATTCGAGAACTTGATCGGCGCCGGTAAGTCGATGCAGGAGGTCTTCTCGACCATCCAGAAGGTTGCCGAGACGGATCTGACCGTCTTGATTCGCGGCGACAGCGGAACCGGAAAGGAGCTCGTCGCCCAGGCGCTGCACAACCGCAGCTCGCGCAAGGCCCGCCCCTTCGTTGCGGTCAACTGCGCTGCGATCAGCCGGGAGCTGGTGGAGAGCGAGCTCTTCGGACACGAAAAGGGAGCGTTCACTGGAGCCGACGCGCGCCGCCAGGGGCGCTTCGAAGCGGCCGAGGGCGGGACCATCTTCCTCGACGAAATCGGAGACATGGCACCCGAGACCCAGGCCAAGGTACTGCGCGTGCTCCAGGAGCGATCGTTCGAGCGGGTGGGCGGTGTCAAGCCGATCTCTGTCGACGTCCGCGTCGTCGCGGCTACGCATCGCAACCTCGAAGAAGACGTGGCCAGCGACCGGTTTCGCGAGGATCTCTACTACCGACTGAAGGTGGTCGAGCTCCTGCTGCCGCCCCTCCGGGAGCGGCCCGAAGATATCCCGGCACTTGCCCAGCGTTTCCTCGAGCGAGTTACCGAGCGCCTTGGCCGCGACAAGAAGCAGCTCAGCGAGAACGCTCTGGCGAGGCTGGCCCGCTATGCCTGGCCGGGCAACGTGCGCGAGCTGGAGAACGTCATCGAACAGGCGGCCGTTCTGGTCACGGGGCAGACGATCGAGGAGTCGGATCTCAAGCTGAGTGGCCCGAACTCTCCCGCCGCTTCGGAGGCGAGCTACGCGGGGCTGGCGTTCTCCGACGCCAAGAAGCGGACGGTGGAAAAATTCGAGCGCGAGTTCCTGCTTGAGGCGCTTCGCGAGAGCGGAGGAAATATTTCACGCGCCGCCGAGTCGATCGGGATGGTTCGACAGAGTCTGCAACAGAAAATCCGGGAGCTCGGCCTTCGATCCGAAGACTGGACGAACGGAGATGAAGGCAAGGAGAAGAGATCATGACGCAGAGACAATCGAGAAGCCTGATCGGGCGTATGAGAAATCTGATTCGCGGCGTACTGGCAGTGTGGATTCGCGACACCGAGACCGACAACCCCCGCGCGGTCTACGAGCAAGCCATCCACGAGCGCACCCTGCAGTATCGGGAGCTCAAGGAGGCGGTCGCCGGGATCCTTTACATGCGGAACAAGCTCGAGGCGGAAATCGCCGAGCGCCGCGCGGGGATCGCGCGGCAGTTCGACGACATCCGGCGAGCCGTACGAAGCGGCCAGGACGAGCTATCCGTTGCTCTGATCGCCCAGAAGCAGCTGATGATGGAAGAGCTGGAGCGCGCCGAGCGTGAGCTCGCGAGCGTTCGGGCCGAAGCCGAGGAGGCGAAGACGAACCTGGTCCGCTTCCGCGAGGAGATCCGGGGCCTGGTTCAGGAAAAGGGCCGCATGCTCGCGACCCTGGCGAGCGCCCAGGCTCGGCGGCGCATGTCGGAAGCGATCGATGGCCTGTCCGTCGATGCGGACATGCGCGCACTCGAGAGCGTGCGCGAGCACATCACGCGAATCGCAACCGAGGGCAGCCTCGAACGCGAGATCGGAGATGTCCAGCTTCGCACTCGGGTTCGCGCGATTCGCGACGAGGTTCGGGACGAATCGGCGCGTCGCGAGCTCAAGGAGCTCAAGCAGCAGCTCGTGCCTCCCTCGCTGCCGGAAGCGTCGAGCGAAGAGCTGGCCGCGTCGAGCGCGCGGGAGGTGCCCGTCGCGGGCTAGTCATCGCGTTCTGTACTTCGCGTTCCTTCCTCAGAACCCCTCGACGTTGTGGTCGATCCTCCACATCAGCGAGGGGAGGAAGCGGCGCAGTCGCCAGCCTGCAGCGGTGTGGGCGCCCGGAAAGACCCAGAACTTGCGTTTCTCGACGGCGCGGTCGATGGCATCGAGCACCTTTTCGGGCTTCATCGGTGCAGGGCCGGTGTGGAGAATCTTGGGTTTGGACGTGGCCTGGGCCATGAGTGGCGTGTCTACCGCTGAGGGGCAAACACAGGCGATGTGAACGCCCCGGCCGCGGTTTTCGTGGTAGAGCACCTCGGTGAAGGCCACCACGGCAAACTTCGACGCGTTGTAGGCGCCGAAGTGCATGTTCGGTATCCAGCCGGCGATCGAGGCAAAGTTGATCAGTGCGCCGTGCCCGCGTTCGAGCAGATGTGGGAGGGTGGCGAGGCTTAGATTGACGACGCCGCCGTAGTTGACGGCCATCACCCGATCGATCTCGTCCGGGTCCTGGTCGAGTAGCAGGGCGGTGGGTTGAATGGCCGCGGCGTTGTAGACGCGCTCGACCGGCCCAAGCTCGGCTTCCACCTCCTTCACGAACGCCTCCACCTCCGCTCGGTTGGTAGCGTCGAGGTGTCGTTGGTGGATGAATTCGAAGCCCTCCGCCGTCTCGCGCAGACCCTCGGCGTTGATGTCCGCTGCCGCCACCACGCCTCCCGCGAGCGACCAGCGCCGGGCCGCCAGCCGCCCCATGCCGCTGGCGGCACCGACCACGAGACAGACTCCTTCGCGAGCGTTCATGTTGTTCCCCAGTTGGAGTGGAGCATTGAAGGGCGAGCTTCTAGATACTGGGCTCGGCACCGGATCGCAATCGGTCAGGCGCCGTGTTCTCAGGCATCTCGGTAGTGAGGTGGGCGCTTTTCGAGGAACGCCGCGATGCCTTCGCGAAAGTCCGAGGTCTGGGCGCAGAGAACCTGGTTTCGATCTTCCATGGCGATGGCCTGCTCGAGGCTTCCGGCGTCGATGCTGGCGGTCAGACACTCCTTGGTGAGCCGCAGTCCCAGCGGGGTGGTCGCCAGCATCTCGTCGACGAGTACCCTCGCTTCCGCTTCCAGCTGCTCATCGGGGACCACCGCGGAGACCAGCCCCACCTGCAGGGCACGTTGGGCGTCGATGAAGCGCCCGGTCAGCAACAGCTCGGAAGCGACCGAGGCGCCCACCATTCGCGGCAGGAAATAGCTGACCCCCACGTCGCACGCCGACAAGCCGATGCGGATGAACGCCGCGTTCATCCGCATCGATTCTCCAGCCAGGCGAACGTCCGAGGCCAGGGCAAGTGCAAACCCACCTCCGCTCGCCGCACCGTGAATACAGGCGATGAAGGGCTGGGGTGCGCGCCGCATCAGCAGCGCCAGCTCGCTGATGTGCCGCTGGCCGCGCATGCCACTCGAAGGGCTGCCGTCCCCCCCACCCGGCTCCTTGAGATCGAGCCCGGCGCAAAATGCGCGGCCGGCGCCTCGCACAACCACGACCCGGGTCTCGCGATCGTCCGTCAAGCCTCCGAAGTAGTCCCGCAGCTCGTCGACCATCTGCGGGTTGAGGGCGTTCAGCCGCTCGGGGCGGTTGAGGGTGAGGAAGGCGGCG
>CAXMOC010000123.1:0-10693 GCA_964194865.1 uncultured Opitutales bacterium
AGACTCACGATCGGGAGGTGGAAGCTGTCGCAGAGCTCGACGAAGCGGCGCACCTTCTGGGCGCCATCGGCGGTCATCGAGCCGCCGTCGTGATAGCAGTCGTTGGCGATCACACCGACCGAATAGCCGTCGACCCGAGCCAGTCCAGTGATCTGGCTGCGTCCGTACAGCGTCGCGAGTTCGAAGAAGGAATCGCGATCGACGATCCAATCGATGATGCGCCGCATCTTGTAGGCGCGCCGTCGGTTGCGGGGTAAGATCGAGAGCAGTTCCTCCGCTCGTCGCGAGCGCGGATCGCCGATTTCTACCCGCGCTGGCTGCTCCCACACGCTGCCCGGAAGGAAGCTCAGAAAGCGGCGGATCTGGCGCCAGACGTCCGCCTCGTCTTCTGCGACGTTGTCGACGACGCCGTTGTGCAGGTGTACGTCAGCGCCGCCCAGCTCCTCTTTCGAGAGCGCCTGACCCGTTGCGCGTTCGACCAGCAGCGGGCCGCCGGTCAGCACCACCGCCGTGTCGCGGGTCATGATCGACCAATGAGATGCCACCAACCTCGCCGCCGGGAAGCCGGCGACGGGGCCCAGGGCGGCGCAGACCACGGGAACCGCCGCCAGGGCATCGACACACAGCAGGTTCGCCGCGGCGGGAGCGGTCATGTCGTAGCCCGATCGTCCGGCGGTTCCCGAAGCGCCCGTAACGGATGCACCGCCGCCTTCGAGCAACCGGATCAGGGGCAGCCGGCGCCGCAGAGCGAGCTCGTCCGCGTAGAGCCCCTTTTTCAGCCCGGCGGGCGAGTAGGCGGCACCGCGAATCGTGAAGTCGTCGCCGCAGACCACGGCGCGCCGCCCCTCCACGCGAGCGACCCCGACCACGACGTTGGCCGGTGAGAAGGACTTGAGCCCGCCGTCGTCGTCGGTCTCCGATCGACCGGCAACGCTCCCATACTCTCGGAAGCTGTCGGGATCGACGAGTGCTTCGATTCGTTCGCGCAAGACCAAGCGTCCGCGTTCATGCTGCTTGGCGACGGCGTCGGCCCCTCCGTGGGCTGCGGCCAGCTCGCGCCTGCGTTCGATCTGGTCGACTTCCCGCTTCCAGCTCATTCGAGGACGATACCACGCGCGCCGCGTATCCAGATCGGGGCAAACGACGAGTCGGAGCTAGCAGAGCACCCAACGCGGCAGCGCAATCTGCTCCGTGAGCTTTGCGAAGACGACGCGCACGTTCGCCCCAATCTCGACTTCGGCGGGATCGACCTCGTCGATTTCACCGCCAGCTTCGGCCAAGAGATTGCCCACGAGTCGGATCGTGGGATCTTCGTCGAGCGCGACCACGATGACGTTGTAGGGTGCAAGCTCGCTGAAGGGCGAAAGCAGCGGAGGGTGGGGCACCGCGAAGGACCAGATCGTCCCACGGCCCGATACGGTCGTCCAGACGGGCGGTGTGCGCGGGCCCCAAGGGCTCAGCGGTCGCGGAGGGAAGATCAGCCGGCCGGTCTCTCCACACTTCTGAAGCCGCAGCTCGCCGCGCAGAGCGCCCTCCCAGAAGGGCGCCGAATCTTCGTCGATCGGCGGCAGCAGCGGATCCGCTTTCAAGCTTCTAGCTCCTCAAGATCAACGCGCTGGTGGGCACGCCCTCGCCCGCTGTCACCAGACAACTGTTCGCGCCGTCGACTTGATTGACGGAAGCCCCCCGGATCTGCCGCACGCCTTCGTTGATCAGATTGAAGCCGTGGACGTATGCCTCGGAGAGCCCGCCGCCAGAGGTGTTGATCGGCAGTCGACCGCCGGGCTCGAGCGCACCGCCTTCGGTGAACGCGGCGCCCTCTCCGCGTTTGCAGAAGCCGTAGCCTTCCAGGGACAGGAGGATCAACGGGGTGAACGCATCGTAGAGCTGCGCGACTCGAATGTCTTTCGCTCGGATGTCTGAGTTGCGGTACAGCTGCTCGGCGCAGGTCCAGGCCGGGCCCTTCAACGGGTCTTCGCACCAATAGTTCACCATGGTGTGGGATTGGCTCGGGATGCCCTGACCAAAGGCGTGCACGTAGGCGGGAGGATGAGGACAGTCGCGCGCGCGCTCGGCGGACACCACAACGCAGGCCAGTGCGCCGTCGGTCTCCAAGCAGTTGTCGAAAAGGCACAGCGGTTCGGAGATCCAACGCGCCGCCATGTATTGTTCGCGGTTCAGAGTTCGTTCGTACATCAACGCGTTCGGGTTGCTGTTCGCCATCTTCCGGACGGCGATTGCCACGTTGGCGAGGTGGTCTCGGGTGGCGCCGTATTCGTGCATGTAGCGGCGCGTCAGCATCGCGATCTCGTCGACGGGGCGCAGCAGGCCCCAGGGGCGCGTCCACATGGCGGGCACCGTCAGCTGTTGAGCGACGCTTGCCCACGGGCGTTCGCCCGAACCACGCTTGCGCGAGCGCCAGGCCACCCCCACATGACATTGACCGGTGGCAATGGCCATCGCGAGGTGCCCCACCGTGGCGGGGCCGGCGCCTCCGCCGTAGCCAACCTGGCTGAAAAAGGTGACGTTGCCGGCGCCGACGTTCTTGGCGATCTCGACCTCGTCCGTGGTCTCCATCGTGTACGACGCGAGCCCGTCGATCTCGGCGGGATGAATCCCCGCATCGTCGAGTGCAGCCAGAATGGCGCTGGTGGCCAGCTTCTTCTCGGAATCGCCGAGCTGCTTCGAAAACTGGGTCTGCCCGATCCCGACGATCGCCGCCTTGTCGTTCAACATCGGCGCGTCCTCAATTACGAGACGCGTCGTATCGTAGCGGATCGATCGAGTCGCGTCCGAGCTCGCTGCTACTGCACGCGCTCGTTGTGGCGACTGCGCTGAATGTGCCTGCCGCTGCGATCCTGCAGCCCATCGAGGCGCCGGCGCTCGCGCGGCCCAAGGCGACCATCGTTGCTCCGGAAACGTCGCTCGACGCGTTCGATCTTCCGTTGTTCGCGCTTCAGCCGACGGGCTTCACCGGGCGCGATCGAGCCGTCCTCGACGCCCGCAGCGATCCGCTGCCGTTGCCTCCGCTCGCGGTACTCCACGTTGGCTTCCGCCGCCGTGGCCCCCGCGAGCAGCATGAAGACTGCAAGCGCGGCGCCTCGGCGCCGATTTCTGCATAGAAAGCGCATGTTTGGGTCTCCTGGAGAGAATCTCCGCAATGCCCTCCATCAAACCCAGCAGGCCCGGAAAGGTTGCGCTCGCCCTCGGGGATGGGCGTGTACACTCCTCGATTGCAGATGTCGGACGCGGTGCGAGCGAGCGCGGAACTTTCGAAGCTGGGTTCTGGTGGGCAGGCCGATCGGCTGCACTTTCGGCTGGTCGTTGCGACGCTCGTCCGTTGCGTGCGGCTCTTGCGCCCGGTGCGTTGGCACGTCGTTGGGCTGTTCGCCGGCTTCGCACTGCTATTCGCCGTCGTGGTGCCCGCGACGCTGATCCTGTTGGATTTGTTCTGGACCCGTGCCCTCCAGGGTCAGGCGATGACGCCCGAGAGCGCCGCCTTCTTCGGATTGGATCCGAGCGTGACGGCCGGAGTCGAGAGCCTGGCTCCCGAAGTTCGCAGACACATCGCGCGGCGCGGCATCGTCATTGGTGGCGTGATCTTCGGCACGATGATCCCGTTGATGATTGCCCTCTGGTACTGGCAGGTGTGGATCCTCCAGCGCGTGAATCAGTTGCTTCGCATCGAGCTGCTCGAGCGGCTTCAGACATTGTCGCTCCGCTTCCACTCGGAGAATCGGGTCGGCGACGCGATCTATCGCTTGTATCAGGACAGCGCGATGGTCACCCAGCTCATCGACGTCCTGTTTCTCACGCCTGTGACCGCCTTCACCCGCTACGCAGCTCTCGTCGCGGCCGTGGCGGTGTTTGATCCGAGGTTGAGTCTCGCTCTGCTCCTGGTGTGGCCCCCAGTGTTGGTCCTGGGTGCGGTGTTCTCGCGTCGGCTGCGTGTGGGCTTTCGCGCTGCTCGCGAAGCCAACAGCGAGCTCACCTCGCGGATTCAGGAAACGCTGACGGGGATCAAGGTCATCAAGGCCTACGGCGCAGAGCTCCGCGAACAGAGCCGCTTCGAAGACGAGTCACGCCATGCGTTTGCGGCCGCGGCATCCGTGCGCTCTCGACTCGCGCGCTTCAACGTGGCGATCTTCTGGGTGGTCGGCACGGTGTTGCTAGGCGCGAGTGGCTGGGCAGCGTTCGTCACCATGGAAGGCCGGCCGCTCTATCTGGGCGCTGCGCTGGCGGCCGCCGGTCTCGGAACCTGGAACCTGGGTCTCTACAACGCCTTCAAGTTCGTGATGGGTTCTGGCACGGACTCGGTGCGGCTGCTGTTCAAGACCTGGGGGCGGACCCAGGACATCGCGATCGGGCTCGATCGGGTCTTCGAGCTGCTCGACTTCGAACCCGAGGTCCAGGATGCCGCCGATGCGATTCCCCTGCCTCCGATCCGGGAGAGCGTCGCTTTCCGCAAGGTGGGCTTTCGCTACCAGCCCGACCGCGCGGCCATCGAAGATGTCGACTTCGAGGCGCGGGTCGGCAGCATCACGGCCATCGTCGGCCCGACCGGCTCCGGCAAGAGCACCCTGATGGCCTTGTTGCTGCGGCTCTTCGATCCGGACCGCGGAGCCATCGAGCTCGACGGTGTCGACATCCGCCGCTACCGGCTGGAAGACCTGCGCTCCCGCATCGCGATCGCGCTGCAGGAGAACATCCTGTTCGGTACGACGATTCGGGAGAACATCCGCTACGCGGTCCCCGCGGCGAGCGACGAGCTCGTCCGGCGGGCGGCCCGGGTGGCCTGCGCGGAGGAATTCATCGAAGCCCAGCCCGAGGGTTTCGACACCTTGTTGGGAGAGAAGGGCACGAAGCTCTCATCCGGCCAGCGCCAGCGGCTGTCGATCGCCCGCGCCGTTCTCAAGGATACGAACATCTTGATCCTCGATGAGCCCACAGCCTCTCTCGATGCCGTCACCGAGTCTGTGGTGCTGCGCAATCTGGCCGAGTGGGGCAAGGACCGGGCGATCTTCCTGATTACGCACCGCCTCTCGACGATTCGCCGCGCCGATCGAGTCGTGTTCCTGCGCGAGGGGCGCGCGATCGAGAGCGGGACCCACGCCGAGCTGATGAGCCGATCCGAGGGCGCCTACCGTTCGTTGGTCGAATTGGAGGAGGCACCGCGCGTCGAGCAACCGAACACCGCGGCTTCCGGGGGGGGTGGTTCGTGAGGGCGCGCCTCGAAGAGAAGGGAGAGATCAGCAATCTCGAGACGTTTCGATTGCTGGCCCGCGCGCTTCGCTACATCGAGCCGTTTCGCGGCCGCTTCGCGATCAAGCTCGTCTTTGGCGTGGCCAGCCTGCTGCCGCTGATCCTGCTTCCCTGGCCGATCAAGATCCTGGTCGATCACGTGATCGAGGGCATCCCGATCGGAGAGTCACTCACGCCGCTCCCGTCCTTGATTCGCCTCCTGCTCGATCAGCTCGCCGGCGCTCCTCCCGTGACGATCGCGATCTGGGCGATCGGCTTCCAGGGACTGCTGCTCGTGCTCGTGGGTGCGATTGGCACCTCATCTCGCGAGAACGACCACACCGAGGGCTACCTCTCCAGCGGACACGACACAGCGACGCGAACCGAGAACGAAGCCAATGCGGGCTTCAGCCTGGCCGGGGGCGTGCTCGGCTACTTCGACTTCCGATTCACGATTCGGCTGACCCAGGCGCTCAACCACTTCTATCGAAGCAAGCTCTATGAGCGGATCCAATCGCTACCGATGTCGTCGTTCGACGACGAACGCGTGGGAGACGCGGTCTATCGCGTGATGTATGACACCCCCTCCATCACCAACGGCTGCTTCCGGATCGTGCTGACTCCGATCCTTTCGATCCTGATGATCCTCGCCGCCGTGTTCTTGCTGCAGACGACATTCGGAGATCACCCCAAGATCGTCTGGACGGCGCTGGCGATGTTGCCCTTCTCGCTGCTTGCCACAATTCCCTTTGCCGGGGCGGTGCGGCGACGCGCCGAACAGAGCCGCAAGGCCGGTGCCACGACGACCTCGACCGTCGAGGAGGGGATCACCAACATACTCGCCGTCCAGAGCCTCGGCGGTGAGTCGCGCGAGAAGAAGCGCTTCGATCGCGACAGCTGGGAGTCGTTCTCGACCTATCGCGGCGTGGTGCGAATCGTGTTGATTTCGGTGGTCGTCCTGCTGATCCCGGTCTTCTACGTCTACGCCCAGGCAATCCTCTACGCGATCGACCTGGTGATCGACGGTGTCATCAGCCGGGGCGACTTCGTTCTCTTCATCTCCTACTTCCTCATCATCGCGGGGGCCTCGATCGAGGTCGGCGCGCTGTGGTTTCGCGTGCAGAGCTCGGCCGCCGGCCTGCACCGCGTCTTCTTCCTGATGGATCTGCCCTCCGAGGTCGATGCGCCGGGTGCGACGGCGCTCGAGACGGTTCGCGAGGGTGTCCGGATGGAAGCGGTCTCGTTTCGTTACGAGGACGGCACCGAGGCCGTCGCGCAGGTGGATCTCGAAGCCCGCCTCGGCCAGGTGACCGCGCTGGTGGGGCCGGCAGGCGCCGGCAAGACGACCCTGGCCTATCTGCTCTGCGGCTATCTGGAGCCCAGCCAAGGCAGCGTATCGATCGACGGCACGGATCTGCGACGGCTCACGCGGGCATCGCTGCGCGACCGCATCTCCTTCGTCTTCCAGGAGATATCTCTCTTCGACGACACCGTGGAGGCGAATATCAAATTGGGTCGGCCCGAAGCATCCGAGACCGAGGTGCGCCGCGCGGCCCGGATCGCCGGGGCCGACGGCTTCATTCAGCAGCTTCCCCTGGGCTATCAGACGCCGCTGGGACGCGGAGGGGGCAAGCTCTCGGTTGGACAGAAGCAGCGCCTCTCCATCGCGCGAGCGCTCGTGCGCCAGACGCCGATCCTGGTGCTCGACGAGCCCACCTCGGCCCTCGACCCAGAGACCGAGATTGCCCTGGTGAAGTCGCTGCGCGAGGCCGGGCGTGACCGCGCGGTCTTCGTGATCGCCCATCGTCTCTCGACGGTGCGATCGGCCGACATCATCCTATTCGTCGAAGCCGGAGCCATCATCGAGCGGGGCACCCACGAAGAGCTCATGCAGCGCGGCGGCGCATACTGCCGATTCGTGGAGCTCCAGACCCGCGGCGCGGCCTGATCGCGCTCCCGAATCCGTCGGGTCGATTTCGAACGCTTCACGAAAACCGGCGATGGGCTTCGCCAGCGCGTCTCGATCCTGCGCATGGAGCAGCGCCGGGCGGTGAGTGGCCGTTACGGCCGAGAGCCCTCGACGTCCTCAGCGAGACGCCGCCGCATGCGATGGAAACGCAAGCCCCCGAGAACCACGATTCCCAGGGAGGCTGGAATCAACGCGACGCCCAGCCGCACCACGAGCGTGTCATCGGCAAAGAGCTTCACGAGGGTGACGCCCGAGATGAACAGCATGATTGCCGACCGGACGTAGGCGAGAAAAGTGCGCTCGTTGGCCAGCTTGGTGCGGTCGATGGCCAGCTGATCGCGAAGGGTGAGCTGGTCGTTCGCCATCGCGTGATAGGCGGCCTCGCGGTCGTCGGCACTCACGATTGATCCAGCGCTTCGACCTCGACTGGTACGCCGTTGAGGATCGCGTTTCCAACGAGCCTCTCGATCTGCTGTTCGTCGCTGAGGTCATTGTAGCTGACACCCGCATGCTGCTTCGCTACGCCCAGCCGCGCTCCCTCCCGGCTGTGGCCCCAGCCGTGGGGAAGGCTCACCACCCCGGGCATCATCTCCTCCGAGATTTCGAGCCGTGCGACCACCTTGCCCACGCTGCTGCGGATCGAGACCGGCTCCGTGGGTTTCAGCCCCAGCCGTTCGGCGTCAACGGGATGCATGATCAGGCTGCAACGTTCCCCTCCCTTGACCGCCAAGGGAACGTTGTGCAGCCAGGAATTGTTGGTGCGGGAGTCGCGCCGGCCGATCAGAAGTAGGGCCTTCGAATCCGAGCCCAGGCCGGCGCGATCCGGTTGGGAGAGTCGAGCCAGCTCGGAGAGGATGTCAGGGTGGGCAAGGTCGATGCGCCGGTCGGCGGTCCGCAGGATGCGATCGATGCTCGGTTCGAGGGGCCCCAGGTCGATGCCCTTGCGCTGGGCGACGAGATCTTCGAGGCGCAGCCCCCGCCGCCAGGGTCGAAAGCCATCACCGTAGGGCCCCAGACGCAGCGCCCAATCGATCAGGCGATGCGGTGAGAAGAAGCCCTTGCAGCGGCGCAGGATCTGGAGCCCCAAGCGAGCCGCGGATCGGGTCTGTTTCCGCTCGGCGATCCGGAGAGCGAGCTCGGTGAGGATCTCCCACTCGTGTCGGCTGTCCGCCGGCGGGTCGAGAACTGCTCGCGAGTACTTCGCGGTATTGCGCACGGCGAACAGGTGAAAGATGACCTCGTAGTTGTCGTGTTCGAGCGAGCTCGTGGGTGGCAGGATGATGTTCGCGTGTCGCGTGGTTTCGTTGATGTAGAAATCGACTGCGGCGAAGAACTCGAGACCTGCCAGTCCGCGATCGACCGCGGGCCCGTTAGGTGCAGACAGCACCGGATTTCCCGCAATGCTGAGCAGTCCACGAATCTGGTCGTCTCCCGGTGTGAGCATCTCTTCCGCGAGACAAGCCGTCGGTTGTTCGCCGTTGAAGCTGGGAGCGCCGCGCACGCGCGTCTGCCAGCTCTCGGAACTCTCCCCCAGGCGACGGCTCAGGTCGGCCAGATCAATGGCGGGGGTGGCGAACATCGCCCCGCCCGCGCGGTCGAGATTGCCCGTGAGCAGATTCAGCGCTACGACGAGCCAGCTGTTCAGGGTGCCGAAGGGGTTCAGGCAGATCCCCACCCTCCCGTAACACACTGCGGCTGGAGCGTCGGCGAAGGCTCGGGCCAGCGCGCGAATACGGTCTGCCCCGATTCCAACCCATGCTTCCACCGATTCGGGCGCGAAGGGAGTGATTGCCCCGGCGAGTTCCTCGAGGCCGCTCACCCGATCCCAGACGTGGTTTTTCCGGGTGCGATCTTCCGCCAGGATCACCTGGATCATCGACGCCAGCAGTAGTGCGTCCGCGCCCGGCCGGATGAAGAGGTGTTCGTCGGCGAGCTTCGCCGTCTCACTGCGCCGGGGATCGACGACCACCAGCCTCCCGCCCCGGGCTCGCAGCTCCTCGAGGCGCCGCCGCACTCCCGGTGCCGTCATCAAGCTTCCGTTCGACACGACGGGGTTGGCGCCGAGCATCAAGAGGAAGTCCGTCCGCTCGAGATCGGGGACGGGAATGGTCAGGGTGCTGCCGAAGAGAAATAGACTCGAGGCATGAGCCGGGTTCTGGTCGAGCGAGCTGGCGCTGTAGCGATTGCGCGACCGCAGTGCCCGATAGAGGGGCGAGAGGTAGAAGATCGTCCCGAAGTTGTGGGCGCCCGGATTACCAAGATAGGTTGCGACGGCGTTCTCGCCGCAACGCTGGGAAATGTTCACCAGGTTCTCGGCCACCTCCTCCAGCGCTTCGTTCCAGCTGATGCGCTCCCAGCCCGATGCCGTGCGACGCACCGGATCGCGCAGTCGATCCGGGTCTTCCTGAATTTGCTGGAGTCCGATCGCCTTGGGGCAGATGTGACCACGGCTGAAGGGATCGTTTTCGTCCGCACGGATGCGCTCGACGCGGTTGTCTGCAACGTCGATGAGGAGACCACAAGTAGCCTCACAGAGGTTGCACGTCTTGTGGTACCTGCCCGCCCTCATGCAACCGCTGGCATCGGTTAGAGCTGGTCCTTCGCGAAGACGCCACCCTTCATCACGCCGACGACGCGGTCGGCTGAGCCGAGCACTCGGATGTCATCGATCGGGTTGCCGTCGACCGCGATCAGGTCAGCGAGGTAACCTGGCTTCACCGCACCGAGCTCGTTCGCCAACCCGAGCAGATCCGCCCCATTGACGGTTCCCCAGCGAATCACGTCGAGAGGAGCGATCCCAACCTTGTTGACGTAGAGGTCGAGTTCGTCGCCATAGGAGCCGTGCGGCATGAGGATCGTGCCCCAATCGTCTCCCAGCAGGAGCTTCACGCCAGCCTTGTTGGCCTCCGGCAACATCTTTCGCATGTTGTCGAAGTCGCTCTGGATCGGAGCCAACTGGGCATCGGTGGCGTTGGCGACGTTGTCGACGTCACCCAACAGCTTCGCGGGGAACACCATGCTCGGAGCCAGAAAGGCTTCGGTGGCAACCAGCTTCTCGATCACTTCACCGTCCATCTGGTCGCCGTGGTCGATCACATCCACACCGAGTTCGAGACACTCCATGATGAGATTCTTCCAGGGGCAGTGCGCTCGAATCTTCTTGTCGCGTTCATGGGTTGCCATGACCACTGTCCGGAGCTCGTCCGAAGACAGACCTCGCGTCGTTGGCGGATCCGCGATTCCGTGACCGCCCGCCGGGAAGATCTTGATGATCTCGGCGCCGATCCGGATCTCATCGCGGGCTGCCCGTCGAAATTCGTCCGGTCCATCGCAGTAGCGGTTGGCGCCGTGGTTGCCGAGCTCCCACCACCAGTCGCCCAGGGCGTTGTAGTCGCCCGTGGTGTCGAGCCCCCTGCTGCCCGCCAGGATACGCGGTCCCTCGATGACGCCCTCCTCGATCGCCATCTTCAGTTGGGCATCGAT
>CAXMOC010000124.1:0-11968 GCA_964194865.1 uncultured Opitutales bacterium
TTCCGTGACGGTCGTCTCGGGTTTGTGTTCCTGGAGATAGAATGCACAGAGTGCGGCGAGGTCGCGCTTGCCGTCATCAGTCGAGATCAGGGCTTCGACCATCGGAATGAAGCGGTCGACCTTTGTGCGGCGATCTCTCTCTGGAAGCGAGCGGATCTCCTGTTCGACCTTGACGGCCAGCCGTTCGCGCAGCCGCTCGAGGATGTCTTCTTCGCTCGGCAGCTTGCGTTCCTGGATTTCAATCTGGTTGACGTTCTGGAGGTGGCGAAAGTTGCCGATGTCCAGTCCGGAAACCAATGAGATCGCCACGCCCGCCTTGCCCGCTCGTCCGGTCCGGCCCGTGCGGTGCACGTAGACCTCGGGAGACTGAGGTGCCGAATAACTGATGACGTGGCTGAGATCGCTGATGTCGATACCGCGTGCGGCCACATCGGTTGCTACCAGAAAACGCAGTTTGCCCGTCTTGATCCGGCGCATCGCGTCCTCCCGCGCAGCCTGCGAGAGGTCTCCGGAGATCTGGTCGGCATCGAAACCGCGGCGTTGCAGATAGGCCGTGACGAAGCGCACGTCGTCCTTGGTGTTGCAGAAGACGATGGCGCTTTCGGGATCTTCGTCTTCGATGATACGAGCGAGGTTGGCTTCCTTCTCCTGGGCGGTGGTGACCATGTAGAAGTGCTCGATCTGTTGAGGGGCGAGCTGGCCCTCCGAGAGGGATACGAACAGCGGATCGTGGAGGAAGACTCGCGAAAGCGAGCGCACGCGCTCGGGAATCGTCGCCGAGAACAGGCAGGATTGTCGTTCCTTGGGGATGTACTTCTGAATCTCTCGCATATCCGGCCAGAAGCCCAGCGAGAGCAGCTCATCCGCTTCGTCCAGCACCAAGGTGTTCACGTGGTCGAAGCTGAGCCGACCGGAGCCGAGGTGATCGAGGATGCGTCCGGGTGTACCGACGATGACGTGTGCTCCGGCGTCGATCCCTTCGAGCTGCTGGGCGTAGCCCACGCCGCCGTAGATCGGAACGCAGTTGGCCCCGACGTGTTTGCCCAGGATGGCGATCTCGCCGGCAACCTGATTGGCCAGCTCGCGGGTCGGCGACATGACGAGCGCCTGGCAGGCCGCTTGTGAGGTGTCGAGCTTTGTGAGAATCGGAATCCCGAACGCTCCGGTTTTCCCGCTTCCCGTATGAGCCTGGACGATGAGGTCCCGCCCTTCCCCCATCGGCGGCAAGACCTTGGACTGCACCGGGGTGGGCTGGGTCCAGCCCAGGTCCTGGATTCCCTGTTGAATCAGAGGTGCTAGATCCAAAAAAATTTCAGTGAGCTCCGGCATGGCGACGCGAGGCTATCACATCTGGTGCGCTGGCTCGTGCTAGGCTCGGCCGATGGCGCGTATCAACCGGGAAGAAGTCGAACGCGTTGCCGCTCTGGCACGCCTGCGGCTCTCGGACCGCGAGGCCGATCAGATGGCCGCGGAACTCGATGCAGTTCTCGGCTTTGCCGAGTCACTTCAGGAACTCGATACGAGTGGGATCGAGCCCACCTCCCATCCCATCCCGCTCTCTACACCGCGACGAGACGACACGCCGGCGGCTGTGCTCGACACGGAGCTGATCGCGGCCAACGCCCCGCAGTTCTCTGATTCGGCTTTCCTCGTGCCCAAGGTGATCGACTCCGAGACCGAGGGGTGAATGTCCGAGGGCGTCCCGACATTGCGCGACCTCCGCGCCGCGCTCGCCGCCTCTGAAGTCACGTCCGTAGAGCTGGTCGACGCCTGTCTCGCGCGGGCTGAAGCCAGCCAGGCAACGCTGCACGCCTTCGTCGGATTGCGGCCCGAGGCCGCTCTCGCCAGCGCCCGAGAGTCGGACGCTCGCCGCGAGCGCGGCGAGCTGCGCTCGGGGATCGACGGTATCCCGATCGCCATCAAGGACAACATCGTGCAGGCGGGCGAGCCAGCGGCTTGCGCCTCACGCATCCTCGAGGGCTTCGTTTCTCCCTACAGCGCGACCGCGATCGAGAAGTTGGAGCGCTCTGGCGCGATTGTCGTCGGTAGGACCAACATGGACGAATTCGCCATGGGTTCCTCCACCGAACACTCCGTGGCGGGCCCGACGCGCAACCCCTGGAACCTGGAGCGAACCCCGGGCGGGTCGTCGGGTGGCTCGGCGGTGGCGGTGGCCGCCGGCATCGTTCCCGCTGCCCTCGGTAGCGACACCGGCGGCTCGATTCGACAACCGGCCTCACTATGCGGTGTCGTGGGACTGAAGCCCACTTACGGGCGCGTCTCGCGCTGGGGGCTGGTGGCCTTTGCGTCGTCACTCGATCAGATCGGCGTGTTCACCCGAACGGCCGCCGACTGCGCGTCGCTGCTCGAAGTCGTTGCCGGACACGATCCCCGAGATTCGACCTCGATTCCCGAGTCGGTTCCCAGCTATGCGGACGCCCTAAACGGGGACCTCGAAGGTCTTCGGCTCGGTCTTCCGCGCGAGTACTTCGCCGAAGAGGGGGCAGACCCGCGCGTTCTCGAGGTGGTGGGTGCCGCCGTGGCCGAGCTCGAGCGCGCAGGCGCCAAGATCGTGGAGGTCGATCTTCCCCACACGCGGTACGCAACCGCGACCTACTACCTGATTGCCAACGCTGAAGCATCGAGCAACCTCGCCCGCTTCGACGGTGTCCGCTATGGCCATCGCGCTCGGGGCGCGGAGGGGCTCACGGACATGTACTGCCTATCTCGCTCGGAAGGTTTCGGTGCGGAGGTGAAGCGCCGAATCATCCTGGGGACGTACGTTCTCTCCGCTGGATACTACGATGCCTACTACCGCAAGGCCCAGCAGGTGCGCACCCTGTTGCGCCGCGATTTCGAGCGAGCATTCGAGGTCTGTGACGCGCTCGTCACGCCAACGTCTCCGGAGGTGGCCTTCCCGTTGGGCCAGAAGATCGGGGACCCCCTGGCCATGTACCTTTCGGACGTATACACGGTATCGGCGAACCTGGCGGGCATCCCAGGCATGTCGATCCCCTGCGGTCAGGTCGACGAGCTGCCCGTGGGTCTTCAACTGTTGGGGCCGGCTCTCGGTGAACTGACACTCCTGCGGATCGCCGATGGCTTTCAGCGTCTGACCCAGCACCACCAGCAAAGCCCCGGGGCTAGCGCATGAACGACCGGGGTGGCGCCGAGTTCGAAGTGGTCATCGGGTTGGAGGTCCACGCGCATCTCCAGACGCGATCGAAGCTCTTCGGGCCGGCGCCGGTCAGTTACGGTGAGCGCCCCAATCACAGTGTGGATCCGATCTGTCTGGCTCTTCCAGGAGTTCTTCCCGTCCTGAATGCGCGCGCCCTGGAGCTTGCCGTTCGGGCGTCGCTCGCGATGCATTGCGAGGTGCATCATCGCTCCATCTTTGCGCGCAAGAGCTATTTCTATCCAGATCTTCCCAAGGGGTATCAGATCTCCCAGTACGAGGAGCCCCTGGCGACTGGCGGGTGGGTCGACATCCCGGTGGAGGGAGGCGGCGACACGAGCACGAAGAGAGTCCGGCTGACGCGTATCCACATGGAAGAGGACGCGGGAAAGTCGATCCACGACGACGCCGTTGCTGGAGCAGGCGCGACCAGCGTCGATCTCAACCGTTCCGGCGTGCCGTTGATCGAAATCGTTTCGGAGCCGGACCTCCGCTCCGCCGAGGAGGCGACCGCTTATCTGCGAACCATCCGCGCGCTGCTGCGCTACACGGAGGTTTCGAATGCCGACATGGAGAAGGGACACCTGCGCTGCGATGTGAACGTGTCACTTCGCCCTCGCGGCTCGGAGGAGTACGGCACCCGAACGGAGCTCAAGAACCTCAATTCGTTCCGCTTCATCGAGGAAGCGGTCGACGCCGAAGTCGCGCGCCAGACGGAGATCCTGGAGCGTGGGGAATGCGTACGGCAGTGTACGCTGGGCTACGACCCGCAGACCCACCTCACGCATGTGTTGAGGCTCAAGGAGGATGCGGACGACTACCGCTACTTTCCCGACCCAGATCTCGTCCCACTGGTGTTGTCGGAAACGGAGATCGAGCGCGTGCGGAAGCAGATTCCGGAGCTCGCCGAACAGAAGTGCGAACGTTTCCGGACCGAGTACGGGTTGTCCGAGTACGACGCGCTGCAGCTCACGGTGACCCGATCGCTAGCCGACTTCTTCGAGACGGCAGCGCGCGCGCACGGCCAGCCGAAGCCGGTCGCGAACTGGATCCTTCGTGACGTCTTGCAGGCGCTCAAGGAGAGGGATCTCGAGATCGACGATTCGCCATTGGAGGCCGAAAGCCTCGCTCGATTGATCCGCCTGGTGGACGAGGGGAAGACCACCGCCAAGAGCGCGAGAGGACTCGTTCCCGAGCTCGTCGAGCGGGGCGGCGACCCGGTCGCATTGGTGGACGAGCGAGGCCTCGGTGCGGTATCCGACGCCGGCCTGATCGAGAAGTCGGTGGTCGAGGTGCTCGAGGAGAATCCGGACAACGTCGAGCTCTACCGGTCGGGAGAGGAGAAGGTGGTCAATTTCCTGATCGGCCAGGTCATGCAAAAGACCCAGGGCAAAGCGAGCCCCGCAATCGTGCGCGAGATTCTCGAGCGCGAGCTGCGGAAGTAGAGCGTGCGGGTTCGCGCCCGCTTCGCGGGCGCTGGTTTGCTGACGGTCGCGCTGATCGCGCTTCTGTTGTGGCTGCTGCCGCATTGGATCGCGCGCCTCGGGGTTGCCCGCACGGCGCTCGCGGCCGCAGCGAGTGCGGCGCTGGGTGGCTCGCTTCGATTCGATGCGCTGGACGCGTCGCTGCTGCCACCGTCGATTGTGTTGAGCGGCGTGGAGTTGGAAGGTGGCGTGGCCCGGGCCGAGCGGGTCGAGTTGGAGCTCGCCGCGTTGCCGCTACTGGCGGGGATCGTCTCGATCGATTCGGCGGTTGGGGAGGATGTCCGTCTACGTCTGATCAGGACGGCGCATGGAATTGGGTTCGGGGAGCGGGATCGTCCGGGCCGCGATGCTACGGGGACGCGAGAGCAGACCGAATCCGATTCCTCTCGAGAGGTATCCCGCTTCGTGCTTCGCACGCTGGTGCTGCGCGGGGCGATCGAACTCGAGGATCGCACCGTCAGTCCTCCATTTATCTGGGCGCTGCGGGATGTCGAGGCGGTCGCCCAGGTCACAGCGGCCGAGGTCCCGATCTCCGTGGAGCTGCGGGGAGAGCTCACCTCGGGCGGTCGGGTGCGGGCCCACGGTGAAGTGCGTTGGCGGCGTGACATCGCGCTGGAGGTCGAAGTCGACTCGCTCGCCTTGGTTGCTGCCGCTCCGTACTTCGAGAGCGGCTCGATGGTGCGCGGTCTCGCGAGTGGCTCCATGCTCGTCAATGGCGCGCCAATGCACCCGAGCATCGAGGCTCACTTCGGGCTTCAAAAGGCCCGACTGCAGCTGGGGGAGATCCGCCTGCGCGGCGAGGTTGCCGTCGACGCCTGGATCGAGGACGCCCTGAGGGCGCCTTCGGGCCGCGTCGTGCTGGACGCGACCCGCGCGCAGCTCCAGTACGCGGGGTTCTTCACCAAGCCTCCCGGAACCCCGGCCAGCTTGCGCGCCCGCATCGAGCGGGAGGGTGGGGCCAGCATGCTTTCTGGCTGGAAGTTTGTGATGAAAGATCTGGACGGGCGGCTGCCCGGCGGCAACTAGAAACGCGCAGCAAAACCGCCGAAACGTGTGATTGGTCACATTATTGGGGGGAATTCCCATCAAGCAGAGAAATCGATCGGTCGATGCTCGGATGGAGACCGTGGAGGGGCCTTGCCGGGCAACATTCTTTGCATCGACGACGATCGTAATTTTTCACAAATCCTCTCGAAGGCACTGACGAGCGAGGGCTATGCGGTGCAGACCGCCCTCGACGGGGATAAGGCTCTGGAACTGCTGACCCACGAGCCGCCCGATCTGGTCCTCCTGGATCTGATCCTTCCGCGCCGCGATGGCTTCGCGGTGCTCTCGGCTCTTCGGGAGATGGATTCCCCGGCTTGCGATACGGCCGCTTTGATCCTCACCGGTTGTTCACCGACTCCCGAGTACCGCAGCCGGGCCCGGTCGCTCGGGGCGCTGGAGCTGATCACGAAGCCGGTTCCGCTCAGCGATCTGCTCGAACTCGTCGCTCGCTACACCGAAAAGCGAAAGTCCCCGGCGTCTGTCGTGGCCGGCTCCACCACGACACCAAAGCATGCGGTCGTTTCGGCTGCCGTGGCCGGTACCCTCGAGCAGCTGCCGATTCCAGCGTTGTTTCATCAGCTCCACGGCTTGCGGGCGACGGGCGTGCTGCACCTGGTGAGTGGAAAGAAACGCAAGTGGGTCGAGCTGCGCGACGGCTACCCGCGGGCAATTCGTTCGAACCTCGCGAACGAGTGCCTGGGAAATTTCCTGGTCAGAGCCGGTCGTATCACTCAGGCGGCGCTCGCGGAGTCGAGCCGACGCATGAAGCCGGGCCGGCTCCAGGGTGAGATCCTGGTTGCGATGGAGATCCTGTCCGAGGAGCAGATGGCGCAGGCGCTCCGCGGCCAGGCCGACGAAAAGCTCTTCGAGATCTTTGGCTGGCGCTCAGGAAGCTACCGCTTCGAGAAAGGGGCTGTCGTAGAGCGTGCCAACTCGCTTGGCCTCGAGCGGAGCCCCGCCAACTTGATCCTGCGCGGAGTGCGCGGCCGCTTTCCCCTGGACCAGGTCGAGGACTATCTCCGCGCACACTCGGACAGCTTCCTGGCCCATGCAGAGAGCCCCTTCTATCAGTTCCAAGAGGTCGACCTCGACGCAGAACACGAGGATTTGCTCGCCGCTCTCGACGGATCCAGACGCCTGAGCGAGTTCTTGAAATCCGGTGAGGATCTGAAGCGTACGCTCTATGCCATGCTGTCCTTCGGGCTCCTGGAGCTGCGGGGCGGTGTCCAACACTCCAAACCGTGGCCGCGTCGCGAGCCGCGTTCCTCGCAGCCACAAGAGGAGGCTGGCCTTCGTTCGCGCCTGGCCGCTCAGGCGGAGCGGGTGCGCAATCAGAGCTACTTCGACATCCTGGGAATCGAGCCGTCAGCGGGCGTCGACGAAGTGCGCGAGGCCTTCGAGAAACAGGCGGTGCTGATGCACCCGGACCGCTACAGCACCTCGGGTCTGGCTGCCCAGCATCTGGCTCGAGAGGTGTTCGCCCGACTGAACGAGGCGTACGAGACCCTGAGCGATCCACGGCGTCGCGACGAGTATCTCCTCAATCAGCGCAAGCAGGCGAGGGACGCCCAGGAGCAGTTGGAGAGTAAGCGAGCCCTCGAAGCCGAGAAGCACTTCGCCCAGGGCCGCGAGCTGCTCTCGCAGCGCTCCTACGAGCGGGCCCTGCGAGCCTTCGGACAGGCACTCGAGCTCTATCCCGGTGAAGGGGAGTACCACGCACACTACGGTTGGGCTTTGCACCAATTCCATCCCAATGAGCCGCACATCGCGATGGAGGCGATCGAACATGTCCGCCGAGGTATCAAGCTGGCGGCGCATCGCGAGACGTCCTACCTCTTCCTGGGCCGTCTCAACAAGGCGATCGGTCGTGTCGGGAAGGCTGAAAAGATGTTCGCGCGAGCCCTGCAGCTCCAGCCCGAGTGCGTGGAGGCTTTGCGAGAGCTTCGCCTCATCAACATGAGGCGGCACAAATCGAAGGGACTCATCGGACGCCTGCTCCGCCGCTGAGTGCCCGGGCGGCCGAGGTCCGATGAGCGAGACACCGAGCATCAGTGGCGAAACCATCTGGCTCGACGGGCGCTTCGTGGATTGGTCCGCCGCCAATGTCCACATTCTGACCCACACGCTCCATTACGGGTTGGGCGTATTCGAGGGAATCCGGTGCTACCGCACGGCCGACGATCGCTCGGCCGTGTTTCGCCTCTGGGATCACATCCGCCGGCTATTCGATTCGGCGCGCATCAACCTCCTCGAGATCCCATTCGATCCCAAGCAGATCGAAGAGGCTTCGCTCGAGACCGTGCGTCGCAACCGGCTCCAAGAAGGCTACATCCGGCCGATCGTCTTCATCGGTGACGGTGCGATGGGCCTCAACCCAGGCTCCAACGCGATCCGGGTTGCGATCATTGCCTGGCCCTGGGGCAAGTACCTGGGAGAGGAGGGCATGGAGATCGGGATCCAAGCCAAGGTCTCCACCTTCAGTCGCCACCACGTCAACGCCAAGATGACCAAGGGCAAGACCTGCGGCGACTACGTGAACTCGATCCTCGCCAAGCGAGAGGCCCTGCTCGACGGCTACGACGCGGCAATCATGCTCGACACCCAGGGGCTCGTCTCGGAAGCGAGCGGAGAGAACGTCTTTCTGGTGCGAGACGGCGTCTTGCGAACTCCGCCGTTGCATACCGCGCTGGATGGCATCACTCGCGCCACCGTCTGCGAGCTGGCTCGCCACCGCGGAATCACCGTGGAAGAACGATCTCTCACGCGCGACGACCTCTACGTAGCCGATGAGCTCTTCCTGACGGGCACCGCCGCGGAAGTCACGCCGATTCGCGCGGTGGATCGGCGAACCATCGGTGAAGGCCGGCGCGGCCCGATGACCCAGCTCCTGCAGCAGGCGTTCTTCGATGTCGTCGCCGGACGCGAGCCCGAGTTCAAGCGCTATCTCACTTACCTCTAACGCCCAGCTAGCCCATTCTGGTTGCGCGAACGTTTTCTATGCTGGGGCCCAGGGGCACTCGCTCAGCGAGGCCATTCTGGTTTCGCGGACGTTTTCTGTGCTGGGGCCCACTGGTGCTGGCACAGCGAGAGACGTTCGGGGTGCGCGGTGTTAGTTCAGGGATTGTTTGGGTAGGTAGCGGCCGTTCTGGAAGTCTTCGAAGAAGTGGCTCAAGAGGGGATGGCTCGCCTTGGTGCCCGTTCGGTCTGGCTCCAGGTTTCGCTCGGCCACGTAGGTCATGTGCCGGGCGCCGTCGACCAACACGTGGTACCAGGGTGCGTCTCTCGGTGGTCTGGAGCGCGCCATCTCCTCGTACCACTCATCGGTTCCGCGAAAGCTGGCGTCGACATCGACCACGACACCCCGGTAGTCGAAGTGAAGATGGTGAACCAGCTGCCCAGGGCTGAAGTGCGCCAGCGAAGTGGGCTCCCGCTCCATGACTCCTCCAAGGGTCCGCGCTACCGATCCCGCCCCGCGGGGGTTCGGCTACCAGCACGATAATCGCTCAACTTGCCGCCTATTTGCCGCTTTTTTTCGTATCACACTGAGTCACGATGTCGCATTTTGTATCACATCGTACTACGGTGCCTTCATGGATCACTCACAAAATTCCGACCCCACGAGACAAACCAGCAGTTCCCACGAGGGACGTTCGGCATCGGAATCTCCGGAGGCCGAACGGTCTCAGGAATCGCAATCGGAATCCCATGGTGGTGAGCGCCGCCGCCGCCGCGGGCACCGCGGGCGAAAGGAGCGGGTGCTCCACACAAGGATTTCCGAACCGCTCGCGGAAGACATCCGGCGGATTGCGGACGATCTTCGCGTTCCGGTCTCCAACATCGTGCGAAACGTTCTGGAGGAAGCCTTTAGCTTCGTGGAGACCGTGACGGAGAACGTCGGCGATCTGGTGGAAGAGGTGGCCGACGAGACCGACCGTGTTCGGTCTCGGACTCGGGACCGGCACCATCGTCATCGCCACCCGCGTTATCGCCGCCGTCGACATCAATCGCGTCCGGAGCGCGATGAGCCGCGCCGCCCGCGCGCGGAGCCGCCCGAGTTTCCCGACGTCGTCGGCTGGCAGCCTCTGGTTCTCAACCAGGGCCGCAGCTGCGCTGACTGCAGCGATCTGCTCGAGCGCGGCGACCGGGCCTTTGCGGGTCTAAGCGCGAAGGGGCTCTCGGAGACCTACATCTGCCCCGACTGCATGGACGACAGGCGGTAGACTGGGGTCGACCGCCCCGTACGGGACCGGTTTTGTCGCGCGTGCCGGGAGGCCGACCCTGCGCCTGGAAGATCTCACAACACCGGCGCTTGTCGTGGAAGCCGAGGCGCTGGACCGCAATCTTCGGACGATGTCCGAGGCCTTGCCCGGTTCGCGTCTGCGTCCGCATGTCAAAGCCCACAAGTGCACGTCCCTGGCGGCGCGCCAGGCGGCCCTCGGCAACCGCCACTTCACCTGCGCGACCATCCGGGAGGTGGAGGGGATGGCGCGGGTTGGACTAGGCGAGGATCTGCTGCTCGCCAACGAGGTGACCGACGCGCGGCGGCTCGGGAAGTTGGACGCGCGTGTAACGGTGGCGGTCGATTCTCCCGAAACGATCGCGGCCGCCGCGGCTGGGGGCGTCGGGGAGGTCTTGATCGACGTCAACGTCGGGCTCCCACGCTGCGGCTGTCGGCCCGACGGGGCCGGGGATCTCGCCGAGTTGGCGGGGAGCCAGGGGCTGAAGGTTCGCGGAGTGATGGGGTACGAAGGCCATCTGATGGCGATCGAGGAGCCCCAAGAGCGTGCGTCGCGAGTCGCCGAGTCGATGGAGCTGCTTCTCGCCGCGCACGCTCAGGTTGGCGGTGAAGTGATTTCGGCCGGCGGGACGGGCAGCTTCGACTGCAACACTGCGGCCACGGAGATCCAGGCGGGGTCCTATGCCCTGATGGACATCGCCTATCAGAAGCTGGGCCTGCCGTTTCGTCCCGCGCTCTTCGTGGTCGCCACCGTGATCTCAGTTTCGGAGAAGTTCTCGGTGGCCGACTGTGGGCTCAAAGCGCTGGGAATGGACCACGGCAATCCGAGCATTGAAGGCGCCAAGGTCTGGTTCTGTTCCGACGAGCATGTGACTTTCGCGCCCGAGCGTCCGCCCCGGGTCGGTGACCGCATCCGTGTGGTGCCAGCGCATGTGGATCCCACCGTCGCCTACCACGAGCGGTTTCAGATCGTCTCGGGTGACGAGGTTCTCGACAGCTGGGAGATTGACCTCCGCGGCTGGTGAAGGTCGGGGCTTTCAGCCTCCTCGCCGCTCGACCGATACGTCCGGCCGATATGGCGAATCAACGGGTCATCCCGCTGCTGGGCCGGCTCGCCGTGCACAACCGAATGATCTCGATGGGTCAGCTCTCTGAAGCGACGGACGAGCAGGGCCGTCGGCGAGATGAGACGACCTTGGGGGAGATCCTGGTCGAGAAGGGCTTCATCTCGGCCCTACAGCTCAAGCAGCTGCTGCGCGCCCAAAGTGAGATGCTCGCGCGTCAGCGCGCCAAGCTGGCTGCAGAGTCTGCTGCCCCCGGAATGGAAGAGCCGCCCCAGCCCACGGTGAAGCCCGCCCGAACTCCAGCGCCCCCGGAGCCCGATCCGTCGAGCGAGCCCGCTGAAGCGGATGCCAATCTGCGGCCGGAGCCCGTAGCGGCGCCACCGGCCCAGGCCCCCGCAGAGCGTGGCGCCGAGACCGCCGTGCCTCCTGTGCCAGAATCGGCTGCCGGACCCGCGCTGGCAGAGGGACACGCCGTCTGTGTTCCTTCGGAATCCGATCGGGCGGAGTTCGACGAGTTGATCCAACGTGCCGTCGAGCGCGGCGCGAGCGACATCCATCTTCACGCTGGGGCGCCCATCAAGTTCAGGATCTCTGGCGGCATGGAGGCCGAGGGAGAGAGCGTGCTCGATCCCGAGCACTCCGAGCGTCTTGCCCTGAGCCCCCTGACCGCCGATCAGCGCGAGCAGTTTGTGGCGCGAGGCGAGATCGACTTTGCCTACACGCTCCGGGGAGGCGGCCGGCTGCGGGCGAACGTGTATCGCCAGCAGCGGGGTGTCGACGGAGTGTTCCGATTCATTCCCCCCAAGCCCCCGTCGCTGGAAGATCTCGGACTTCCGACCTCGATCGCGAAGTACGTCAACTATCACCAGGGGATGGTTCTGGTGACGGGACCCACCGGATGCGGGAAGTCATCGACGCTGGCGGCGCTGGTGGATCTGGTCAACGAGGAGCGCAAGGAACA
>CAXMOC010000125.1:0-3899 GCA_964194865.1 uncultured Opitutales bacterium
CAGGCTCAGAAGAACGGCCACGATCGCTGATCGACATCGCTGCCCAATGGGTGGCGACTGCACGACCCATCCGGCGAACCGACATCTCTGACTCCGCTCCACGAGGACGAGATCAGTCGCCGGCTGTCGACCACCCACCACCCAAGGCGCGGTAGAGGTCGACGATCGATGAGAGCTGGAGCTGGAGGGTCTCGGAGGCGCTGAGCTGAGCATCGAAGAGCGAGCGCTGCTGGATGATCACTTCCAGGAAGCTGGTCCAGCCACCCTCGTATCGGGCGTTCGAGAGATCGAGCGCGTCTTGGGCGGCCTCGACCTGCCGCCGGCGAATCTCGTACTCGTCGCGGTAGGTCTGCACTGCGACGAGGGCGTCTTCGACCTCGCGAAATGCATTCAGGATCGTCTGCTCATAGGTGTTCAGCAGCTGTTCCGTCCGAGCCTTCTCGATCTCCACGCGTTGCTGGTTCCTCCCCGCGTTGAACAACGGTCCGAAGAGGTTGGCCCCGAGGTTGAACAGGCCGGTCGTCAAGGTCACGGCCGTGAGCTCCTCGCTCTTGACCCCGGCGTCGGCGGTGAGGCTCAACGATGGGAGTTTCAGCGCCTCCGCGACTCCGATCCGGGCGGTCTGCGCGTTCAGCTGTCTCTCCGCGACCAGGATATCCGGCCGGCGCTCGAGGAGCTCGGATGGAAGTCCCGCGGGGATCTCCGGGGGGAAGAGCTGTTCCTGCAGCGGCCTCCCGCGGGGGATCGTGCGTGGAGGCGAGCCGAGAAGAACCGCGATCGCGTGCTCCGTCTGGGCACGGGCGCGAAGTAAGGTCTGGACAACAGCTTCGGCCTCGGCGAGCTGCACCTCGGCCTGCGCGACATCCACCCCCGCGATCGCTCCGGCATCGAAACGGGCCTGATTGATCTCTAGCGCGTCTCGGCGGGCCTCAACCGTGTTTTCCGAGATGACCAGTTGGTTGTCCAGGTCGCGAAGCTGCAAGTAGAAGCTCGCCACATCGGCCACCAGAGCGATCGTGACGCCGCGGAACGATTCCTCTGTTGCCAGCAGCTCGTTCAACGCCGCCTCGTTGGAGCGCCGAATCTTGCCCCAGAGGTCGACCTCCCAAAACACAGAGATTCCACCGCTGATGTTGAGGCTCGTCTCTCCACCGTCTTCGCCGCTCACGGTAGCGGCCTGTCCCGTTCCGCCCAGGAAGTAGTCGATGCTCGGGTAGAGATCCGCTCTGGTGAAGCCCAGGACGGCCCGAGCCTCCACGATTCTCGCCAGCGCCGTTCGCAGGTCGCGATTGTTCTCGAGCGCGACGCCGATCAGCTCTTGCAGCGTGGAGTCTTGGAACAAGTCCCACCAGTCCATCCCCGCGATCGAGGCGCCCTGCGCGTTGCGCTCCCGGAAGGTCTCCGCGGGCGGCGTGGGCGGTCGCTCGTAATCTGGCCCGACGGTGCAGGCGGGGATCGCGAGCGCGATAAGCGCCATGAGGTTGGGACGGTTCATCTCAGATTCTCCATCGACGGCCGAGCTTGTCGACCAGGTTGAGTGCGACCACGAGGTAGAGAACGGCCGCGATGATCTGTAGGACGCGGGTCGCGACCTTCGCCCCGGCTTCGTTCGTGGAGGTGGTGGTCGATCCGATGATCAGCAGAACGGTGGTGAACGCCGAGCCGGCGAACTTCGCATACGTGTGGTCCGAAAAAAGCAGACTGCCGAACAGCAATCCGCAAAGCAGGGTCAGCAAGAGGAGGAACGGGAACCACGGTACCGAGACAAGCAGGTTGTAGAAAGCGATTGCGACGATGCCTCCTGTCACGTTCGCTACGATCATGACGGAGCCGGCTTGCCTTCCAGCCCGCATCCGTGACTGGTGCCCCAGCAGGGCGATGAAGATCAGCACGAGCAGATGATCGGTGAGCTGGAAGAGCGTGAACAGCAGCACGATCGGAAACACGATCAGCGTGCTCACCGCCGCACTCCGAACATGTTCGGTTGGAGACAGCGGTTCCGCCCCGGCGGCGGCCTTGGGTGGCTCGGATCCGGACGGCGGCGCAGGAATTAGTCCATGCGCCAGCCACACGAAAGCGATCGCAGCGGCCGTACCGAACACGAGTTGCCCGGCAACGAAAACAGCCAGGTCCGCGGACTCGAGCATCACGACCGGGATAACCATCATCGCGACGAGGACCCAGAGGATAAGGATCGGCGGCGCGCCCGCGCTGCGAGCGTAGAAGATGACAGCAAGCAGCCAGGCGATTAGCAGCGCGTACGCAACCGGATACGGAAGAAGCGCGGCACCGAAAATGAGCGCGAACAGACAGGCGGCTGCGACGGTCAGCACGAGCCCGACCCCGACCTTCAGCGACACGGGGCGTGCTGGCGGAGCGAGCAGGACCGCGGTGAGAATCGGCGTCAGGTAGGAGAGCGGCCAGGCGACCCCGAGCGCGACGGCCGTGGCGGCAGTGACCCCTACCGCATACCGGAGAATCGCCGCCTGACGTGGGTCGGCGCGCGTCCCGGCGAAGGGCAGAGCGAGTTGGTCAGCGGACAAAGGAGAGCCAGCTTGCCAGCCGAATCCGTAGTTTCCCGATGAAGTTCAGTATCGGCCGCCTGCCGGTGTAGACGATCACGTTGACCTGGCCACCGGCCCGCCGGTATTCCGTCGCTTCATCGTCCGCAAAACTGATGATCACGGGAAAGCGTTGCGGGTCACGGAGCCAGCCGCTCGTCTGCGAGACCGTCTCGAGCCCCCCCGTCCGGCCGGCGAAGCCCTCGCTCACCCCGAAGCCGATGGTCCGCACTTTGCCCTTGAAGACGCGCCCGGGCGCGACGTCGAGAACCAGCTCGACCGGGTCGCCCACCTCGATGTGAGACAGGTTGTTCTCTCGCAGATCCGCCTGAACCCAGCTGTCGGTCATCGAGATGAACGTGCCGAGAGGCTGTCCAGCCGAGGCGAAGTAGCCGACGTCCAGCCGGGTGTTCTCGATCGCCCCCCGAGTCGGGGCGCGCACCGTGGTGAACTCGAGATCCAGCTGGGCCCTTTCCACGGCCGCGATCGCGGCCTGGATGTTCGGATTGTCGACCCCCTCCGGGCCGAGCTGGCGCTTCGACGCCTCGAGGTCGGCCTCGGCCGAGGCGACCCGCTCCTGAGCCGAGGCGAGCGACGTCTCCGCCCTGTCTCGATCAGCGAGTGAGAGGGCACCCGGGTTCCGCTCCTGGATCGCCTGCACGCGGTCGAAGTTGCGTTGGGCCCGGTCCAAGGTAGCCAGCGCGATCCCCAACCGCGCGGCATTCGCCTCTACACCGGCGCTGCCGGCCCCCACGTTCTGCGTGGCGACCGCCAACTGGGCCCGCGCCTGCTCCAGCGCCAACGCATACGGCCGGCGATCGATCTGAACGATGACATCGCCGGCTTCGACGATATCGTGGAGTTGGACATCGACGGAGGTGACGTAGCCCGATACCCACGGCACGATCGGCACGACGAAGGCGTCGACGCGTCCCTGGTCCGTGTAGGGCGTGAAGCGGTCTGCCAGCAGGTACCATATGAAGACGGCGATGGAGAGGCCGAAGACGATTTTGGTGATCCGCCCGACTCCACCGCCCGACTCCGGCTCGGGGGCAGCCGTGGCGCCAGATTCGGGATCCGCTCCCGCGCCCTCAGCCGGTCGGTGCGCTTTGTCGACTCGGTCCGCGGCCATCGGGGCAGCTCCAGCGCGCATGTCGTGGTTTAGGATGGACCCGGCATAGTAATATCAATCGGTGGAAAGACCTAGATCAATATCAATCGGTGGAAAGACCTAGGCGAGGGCCGCGAGTGACTTCCGTTTCGACGCCACCATCAACGCAGTGGTAGATGTGTGTGCAAAGCCAGAAATTGCTCACGCCGCCCTGCCATGGTTTCTTG
>CAXMOC010000126.1:0-5939 GCA_964194865.1 uncultured Opitutales bacterium
CGCGACGTGGATGGGTCCCGCGCCGAAGATTGGGGGATGGCTCACCGAGCGGTCGAATTGGCCGAGCTGGACGAGGAGATCGATCGCTGGGTTCGGGAGATTCTCGACAAGCCCGAGCTGGCGCTCCACATGGCCAAGACCAACCTTCGCGGCTACGCGCAGCGGGCCGCTCTCGGCGACGCCAGCGAAGCGGACGGAGACATGATCGCCGTCGCCATGCGAAGCGCTGGGGCGCGGAACCGCTTCGCGATGCCCGTCAAGAAAACCTAGTCGACGCGTCTCGCGCCGATGGAAGCGAAAACTTCGGCCAGCGTATGCCGCTTGGAAGGAGCGCACCCATGTCCGTGGATTCGCTGATGAGTCGGCTCAATCCTCTGGTGAATTTCATTCTGCACTCGCCGGTCCACTGGCTTCTCAGTCCGGGCCTGATGCTCATCACCGTTACCGGACGACGAACAGGGCGGCAGTACACGATCCCCGTCGGCTATCAGCGAGACGGCGACACCGTCGTCGTGATAGTGTCGCGGGCGCGGACCAAGAGTTGGTGGCGCAATTATCGGGAGCGGTCGCTCATCGAGCTCCGCTTGCGCGGCGCTAGCCTGCGTGGCTGGGCAGAGCTGGTTCCACCCCGAAGCGAAGAGTTTCGGATTCACGCGGAACGAACGCTGCGGCGGGTGCCGGGCATGGCGCGGGTCTTCAAGGTCGCCTTCGACCGGCGAACCGGTCTCAGCCAGGCGCAACAGGAGGAGCTGGGTCACGAGATCGCGGTCGTGCGGATTACCCTGAACGAGGATTGACCTCTCCGGACCGGTTGCCACCGAGCAGGGCCATGCGGTGCAGACAGCCAGCGCGTCGCAGCCGCAGATCTACTTCGACATTCTGACGGGGCGCTGCGTTCCGGTTCGGCGCGCAGAAGGATGCGGTTTGACCTGAGGTGGACTCAGGCCCAGACGACCTCGAGCTCGAGCTCCGCGAGCCCGCGCAAAATGAAGCTCGGTTCGTAGCGGAGAGTCGCGCCGTCGGCGATGCGGAGCTCGGCGATGCGGTCGACGGTCTCCTCCAAGGCCACCTTCGTCTCGAGGCGCGCCAGTGGGGCGCCGATGCAGAAGTGGGCGCCGTGGCCGAAGGCCAGGTGCTCGCGCAGGTTGGTCCGATCGGGGTCGAAACGGTCGGGGTCCGGAAAGACGGCATCGTCTCGATTGGCCGAGCCGAACATCACCCACACACGTGAGCCTTCCGAGATCGAGACGCCCTCGAGCTCGACGTCCCGGCGCACGAGGCGGAAGAGTCCCTGGTTGGGCGACGACATGCGCAGGCCCTCTTCGATGACGTTGTCGATGCGCGAACGGTCGCGACGCAGCTCGCTCCATTGCTCAGGGTTCTGGGCGAGGAGCTTCAGAATCTCGTTGAGCAACTTGGTGGTGGTCTCGTTTCCGGCGACCATCAGCTGTTGGAGAATCGAGATCGCCTCCGGGGCTTCGAGCAGCCGCTTGCTGCCGTCCTCGGTTTCCAGCCGTGCCCTGGCGAGGTCACTCACGAAGTCGTCGCGCGGGTCGTCGCGGCGCCCGTTGAACAACTCGGTCCAATAGGTCTGGAGCTCGAGCACCCCGCGCGCAGCTTCGAGGCGCCGCTTCTCGTCGATCTGCACCCCGAGGCCCGCGACTGAATCGTCGGACCATCGCTTGATGTCGGATTCCATTCCGGACTTCATGCCCAGCGCGCAGGCGATCGAGCGGACGGGAAAGGGGATTGCGAAGCCGTTCATGAAGTCGACGCGCGTTCCCGGCCAGGCGTCGATCAGTTCCCGCGCAATTTCCCGGATGCGCGCTTCGAAGCTCGGAACGCGCTGGGTGAAATCACGCCCCATGGCCTTGCGATAGCGCGTCTGGCGAGGGGGGTCGGCGGTGAGCAGCGTGTCTGTCGCCGGCGCGCTCTTCGAGAGGATCTCGTCGAACTCGCGACGACCTTCCGGCGACAGGGTCGCCGACGTCTGCGCGTTGGCTGTGTGCGAGGAGAAGGTCTGGGTGTCACTCAACACGCGCTTGACGGCGGCATGGCTCGAGACGAAATAGAACCCCGTACGCGGATGGCGAAAGACGGGCGCCTGATGCCTCAGTGCTGCGTAGGCTGGATAGGGGTTCTGCTGAAACGCTGCATCGAACGGGTTGTAGCTCGCGAGGTCGAACTCGGCGGATTCGGCGGACTGGGCGGATTCGGTGGATTCGGGCACGGTCACCTCTCGACGGAGAGAATAGGCGAAGTCGGCGTACGGAGAGGGCAAAACGCTAGGATCGCAAGCGAGATTGGCGCGATCCAACACGCCGGCGACTGAATCGGATACACGGCGCTCATCGGGCGAAGGGTCGGCCGGTTCCCGAAGAGCGAGCACAGAGGAGGCTCGAGGTGCGAGCAGGCTTGGTGACGGGTCGAGAGCAGATCGAGCTGCGTGAGTTTCCGGAGCCGCGGCCCGAGGCGGGAAAGGCGGTGGTTCAGATCTCCTATTGCGGGATCTGCGGCACGGATTTGCATCCCTACCAGACGGGCGCCCCGTACAACCCCGCGATCTGTGGCCACGAGTGGGCGGGTACTGTCTCAGCGCTTGGTTCCGGTGTTGCGGGGCTGCGCGAGGGCGACCGGGTGGGAATCGGTGTGGCGCCGGCTTGCGGGGAGTGCGCCGAATGTCGCTCGGGTGATGCCACCCATTGCCTGGGCGTGTTGACGGGGATGTTGGGCCTCGGACCGCTCGCTCCTCCCCACGGCGGCTTCGCGCCCGCGATTGCAATCGACGCCAAGCGGCTCTACCCGATTCGCCAGGAGCTCAGTGACGAGCAAGCCGCGTTTCTCGAGCCGGCCACGGTGGCCGTGCACGCGCTGCGCCGCACCCCTTTGCGGCTGGGAGATTCGGTGGTGGTGCTCGGCGCCGGGCCGATCGGCCTGTTGGTGCTGCAATGCGCACGCGCCGCCGGGGCGGGCGTGGCCGTGGTGATCGAGCCCGAAACGAAGCGCGCCAGACTGGCGGCCGAGCTCGGCGCCAACGCGGTTCTCGATCCGGCGGCCGAAGACTTCGCCGCGCAGCTGCGGGCCCACTGCGGCGCCGCGGGCCCCGATGTGGTGTTCGAGTGCGCGGGCATTCCCAGTACGATCGATCAGGCGGCAGCGATGGTTCGACGGGGGGGTGTGGTCTCGCTGGTCGGGCTCGCGAGCGCTCCGGCGGAAATTTCGCCGATCAGCTGGCTTTCGCGCGAGGTTCAGCTGATCGCCTCCCTCGGCTACCTCCATGAAGAGTTCGACTTCGCGATGCAGCTCATCGCCGACGGTCGCCTTGGGGTGGCTTCCCTGCACACCCGCACGGTTGGACTCGAAGAGCTCGAATCGGCCTTTCGCAACCTGCTAGCCGGTGGTGGCGACGTCAAGGTCCTGGTCGATCCTCATCGCAGCTGACGCAATTTGCCGTCACCACGTCGCCCGAACGCGTATGATGGGCGTTGGATGGGGGGCGCTTGGGGGAACCAATGGCGTCTTCGAGTGATTCGAATCGAGGCTCTCTTGCCCCGTGGCTCATCGCCGGCCCGCTCACTCTTGCCTTCCTGGCCTCGGGCGGCGCAAAGCTCTTCGGTGAGATGGCCGTCGAAGGCGCGGCACACTTCGGCTACTCCGTAGTGTTCATGCGCTTCATCGGAGCCTGCGAGGTGGCTGGGGCCATCGGCTTGTTGATTCCGATTCTCGGCAGCTGGGCAGCCACGGGACTGATGCTGGTGATGGCCGGCGCTGTCTACAGCCACCTCGCGGCCGGAGATCCCATACCCCGAGCCGTTCCGGGGATGATTCTGTTCGTACTGTTGGCGCTCGTGCTGTGGCTGCGACGAGATCGCGCGTGGCTCATCAGTGGAGGTTCGCGGCGCTCGGACGCGGGCGAGGCGGCTTGAGAACGACGACCCGCCGGGCGCCGGTGCTACCCTGGAGGTGAAGATGACAACCGTTGAACGCCCCGCGCTTCCCTCGGGCATCGTGGCCTTCGTCAAGAAGGAGTGCCCCACCTGTGAGACGGTGGTGCCGGTTCTGAGCGAGCTGGCCGAACGAGGCAAGCTCACTATCTACAGCCAGGACGATCCCGGCTTTCCCGCGGGCCTGACTGTCGAAGACGACCGCTCGCTCCAGATGGCCTGGCACCACGATGTCGAAGTCGTCCCCACGCTGTTGAGAGTGGAGGATGGGATCGAGCAGGAGCGCGCAATCGGTTGGCACCGTGGCGAGTGGGAAGCCCTGACGGGCCAGCAGGGTCTAGGCGGCGGTTTGCCAGAACAGCGTCCCGGCTGCGGCTCGCTATCCGTCGATCCCAACCTGGAAGCGGAGCTGGCCGCGCGCTTCGGCGGCGCCACCCTGCGAGCGCGGCGCGTGGAGCTCGCCGCTCTCGAAGATGAATTCGAGGCGATGTTCGACCGCGGTTGGTCGGATGGCCTGCCCCTGGTGCCGCCGACCGCGAAGCGCGTGATGGCCATGCTCGAGGGCACCAACCGCAAACCGGACGAGGTGGTCGCCCGGGTGCCGCCGGACTTTGCCGATTGCACGGTCGAAAAGGTCGCCATCAATGCAGTGATGGCCGGCTGCAAGCCCGAGTACCTGCCCGTGGTGTTGGCTGCCGTGGAGGCCACCTGCACGGACGAGTTCAACATGCACGGTCTGCTGGCCACCACCATGGGCGTCGGTCCGATCGTCATCGTCAACGGACCGATCCGGCGTCAAATCGGGATGAACTCTGGGATGAACGTGCTCGGCCAGGGGAACCGTGCCAATCTCACCATCGGTCGCGCGCTGCAGCTGGTGGTGCGCAACGTGGGTGGCGGCCGCCCGGCCGAGGTCGACCGCGCCACCTTCGGCAACCCCGGCAAGCTGTCTTTCTGCTTCGCCGAAGACGAGGAGGGCTCCCCCTGGCAGCCGCTCTCCGTGGATCTGGGTGCCGACCCGGGCGCCAACACGGTGACGATCTTTCCGGGCGAGGCACCGCGAAACGTGATCGACCAGCTCTCCCGCGAGCCCGACTCCCTGGCGCGCTCCTTGGCCGCCAACCTGCGCACGGTGCATCACCCCAAGATGGTGCTGGGCTTCGACTGCCTGCTGGTGCTGGGGCCGGAGCACGCGCGGGTCTTCTCGCGCGCCGGCTGGGACAAGGAAAAGCTGAAGGCCGAGCTCCATCGACATCTGACGTTTAGCGGCGCAGACCTCGTGCGCGGGGCGGACGGCATCAGCGAAGGCATGCCCGAGGCCGTCAAGAGCGCCACCCTGCCGAAATTTCGCCCGGGCGGTCTGCACATCGTCCATGCGGGTGGCAGGGCGGGACTCTTCTCGTGCATCATCGGTGGCTGGGTGGGCGGTGAGATGGGCAGCCAGACCGTCATTCGGGAGATCGTGACATGACGACAGCAACGGAGAACCGAACGCTTCTCGACCCCACCAGCGAGCGCAGCTTGGCGATACGTGCCCGGGCCTCGCGACTGGAGAAGCTCGAGGGAGCCACCATCGGCTTGCTCGACATCTCGAAGCCCCGAGGAGATCTCTTCCTCGATCGCATCGAGGCGCGCATCACCGAACGCGGCGGCCAGGTCAAGCGCTACCGCAAGCCCACCTTCGCAAAGGCGGCCCCCGCGGACTTGCGCCATCAGATCGCCACCGAATGCGACGCGGTGATCGAGGCACTTGCCGATTGAGGCAGCTGCACGTCGTGCAGTGTGCACGACATGAACGAGATCGAGACCCGCGGCCTGCCCAGCGTCTTCGTAGCCACCGTCGAGTTCACGACTGGCGCGGAAGCCCAGAGCAAAGCCCTCGGCTTCGACGCCTCGGTGGTCTACACCGAACACCCGATCCAGGACCGCACCGACGAAGAGATGACCGCAATCGCCGATGAGGCGTTCGAGGCGTTGGTGGCGGGGTTGGTGAAG
>CAXMOC010000127.1:0-29875 GCA_964194865.1 uncultured Opitutales bacterium
GCGTCGCAGAAGGATCCGAAACCGAGTCTCGACACGCGGCACGTCGTTCGGAAGGGTCGACAGAGTGCAGGCGCTCGACGATCGGATGGGTCATTGCAGTTGCCAGCGCGCGTCCAGAGCCTCCTCGCCGTTCGAACGAGCAACGCGTCCCTCGCGCTCGAGCTTGAGCAGATGAGCACACACCGACTGGCCTGCGGCGGCGTGCAGGGTCTTCGGGTAACCCACGTATACCCGCTCGACGATGGCCGCGATTCGCAGCGGGCCAGCACCGAGAGCCGTTGTGATCTGCTGCTCTCGCTCGTGACGGTGGGCGATGTACTCGCGAATCTTCGCGGGCCCATCCGGTATCAGCGGGCCGTGCGCGGGGTAGATGGCTCCGGGCTTCTCGGCGAGCAAGCGCTCGAGGGAATTCAGGTATTCCAGTAGATCGCCGCCGCGACTGGGGATGACGGTGGTGCCCACACCGAGCACGTTGTCCCCCGAGAACAGCGAGCATTCTTCCTCGAGGACGAAGCAGAGATGATCCTCGGCGTGGCCGGGCGTGTGGACCGCGCGCAGTGTCGCGCCCTCGGTCCGGACCACGGCGCCGTCATCGATCGGCGTGATCTCGACCGGGTAGCGTTCGTCGATACCTGGCCAGGGTCGCTTGGATACGCGCATTGCGCCGTAGCGCTCGATGACCGATTCAGCGCCACCGATGTGATCGGGGTGCCCGTGCGTGAGCACCATCTCCTGGATTCCCTCACAGCCGGCTCGCTCGAGTGCCGCGTCGAGCACCGGTAGATATTCCTCGACCCCCTGGCCCGTATCGAGCAGGATCCGCCTCTTCCCCGTCCCGACCAGATAGGTGTTGGTTCCCGGGCCGGTGAACACGCTGGGGTTCTGGCCTAGCGCCACCACCACGCGTTCGGACCAACGGTCCACGTCGGGCATGGAGAGACCGATCATCGTCGGCGGGGGCTGAGACAAGGTCACTCTCCTGCGATGGTCATTTGGGCCACGCGCAGCGATGGCGAGGCGATGCGGCCGAGCCACAGCAGATCCGAGCCGACCGCGTCGATGTCGTTGAGCATCTCTCCCAGGTTGCCAGCGATGGTGATTTCCTCGACGGGCCGCACGATTTCCCCGGCTTCGATCCAGAGTCCGGCGGCGCCGCGGGAATAGTCGCCGGTGACGGGATTGAATCCCATTCCGATCAGCTCGGTGACCAACAGCCCGCGCGGAGTGCTGGCGATGATCTGCTCCAGGCTCGAGCTGCCCGGCTCCAGCCACAGGTTGGTGGGAGCCGCCGTCGGGGGGCTGCCTGAACCGCGCGACGCATTGCCCGTCGAGTGGAGGCCGAGCTTTCGCGCCGAATAGCTGTCGAGCAGGTAGCTCGCGAGGCGTCCCGCTTCGATCACGGCCGTGCGCCGCGTAGGCAACCCCTCGCCATCGAAGGGCTTGCTTCCGAGGCCACCGGGCCGGCGCCCATCGTCGTACACATGAATGGCAGCGTCGGCAATCGACTCGCCCAGGCGTTCGGCGAGGAAACTCGCCTCCCGGTAGACCGCGTAGCCGTTGATGCAGGACGCTAGGTGTCCCAGCAGGCTCGGCGCCGTCATGGGGTCGAAGATCACCGGCACCTCACAGGTGGCGACTCGCGAGGCGCCCAGGCGTCTGACGGCGCGCAGCGCCGCCTGGCGGCCGACGTCCGCCGGCTGCTCCAGGTCGGACAAGCGGCGTGCGACCGTCATCCAATAGTCGCGCTGGAGCCCGCCGTTCTGCTTGGCGATTGGCTCCGAGGACAGGGAATGAGATGCCGAGTCGTAGTCACCCAGGAAGCCCTGGGAGTTTCCATAGACCACGTGGGAAAATCCGGATCCGATCTGCGAGCCCTCCGAGTTCTCGATTCGCGGGTCGGCCGCTCGCGCCGCTGCCTCTGCGGCCAACGCGTCCTCGATGCGAGCTTCCACGCCGACTCCGCGATCTGACGGATCCCAGAGGGCGAGATCGGGTGTATCGCTCGCAAAGTCCTCGTCGGGCAGGCCCGCCACGGGATCTTCGGCCGTCGCCCGCGCCAGCGCGACGGTCTCGTCGGCCATCCGATCGACGGCCGCCAACGAGAGGTCGCTGGTCGAGGTGATGGCGGAGCGGGCTCCTCCGCTGCCCCGGACGAGTGCTCGAATCGAAAGCGATCGCTCGCGGGCCTGGGTGACGAAGTCGATCTCGGCGGCTCGCACGCGCGCTTCGGTACTCTCGCTCTTCACCAGCAACACATCGGCGGCATCTGCTCCGCTGCTCCTGACGCGGTCCAGGGCTCGGGACACGATTTCTCGAGCGGTGCCGTCGCTCACTCGCCGGTACCCCCTACGGTGATTTCGTCGAGCTTGACGGTTGGCAAACCGACACCCACTGGCACGCTCTGTCCATCCTTGCCGCAGGTGCCCACGCCTCGATCCAGCTCGAGGTCGTTGCCAATCGCCGAGACTCGTGTCAGTACATCCGGGCCGTTGCCGATCAGGGTCGCGCCCTTGACGGGCGCACCCAGACGCCCGTTTTCGATCCGGTAGGCCTCGCTCGCGGAGAAAACGAACTTGCCGCTGGTGATATCGACTTGGCCACCTCCAAAGGAGACGGCGTAGATTCCGGAGCTCGTCGAGCGCAGAATGTCTTCGGGGTCTTCGCTTCCTTCCAACATGAAGGTGTTCGTCATCCGCGGCATCGGAATGTGTGCGTAGCTTTCTCGGCGTCCGCTTCCCGTCGGCTTCATGCCCATCAGGCGCGCGTTGAGTCGGTCCTGTAAGTAACCACAGAGGATTCCATTTTCGATCAAGACCGTTCGCTGGGTCGGGGTTCCCTCGTCGTCGACGTTGAGGGATCCGCGTCGCTCGGCCAGCGTTCCGTCGTCGATCACGGTGACACCCTCGCTGGCGACCTTTTCGCCGATGCGATCGGAAAAGGCCGAGGTCCGCTTGCGATTGAAGTCACCCTCGAGCCCGTGGCCGATGGCCTCGTGAAGCAGGATGCCCGGCCAGCCGGGTCCGAGCACGACGGGCATCGCACCGGCGGGGCAGGGCACCGCCGAAAGACTCAGGGTGGCGACCCTCACGGCTTCGTCGACCAATCTGTGCCAGGTTTCGGGCGCGAGTAGCCGCTCGAATTCGTAGCGTCCTCCCATCCCCTCGTAGCCGATTTCGCGCCGCCCGCTGGAGTCTTCGGCGATCAGCTGGACGTTCAACCGCACCAGCGGACGAACATCGGCACTCAAGCTGCCGTCGCTCCCCGCGATCAACACGTTCTGGTGCTGGGTGACGACGCTGGCCATGACCTGCTTGATTCGTGGATCCCGACTGCGCGCGTAGGCGTCGATTTCTCCCAATAGGTCGACTTTTTTGTCGACGGGAACCTCGGTGGGCGGGAGCGAGACCGGGTAGAGGTCGTGTGGTTTCGCGCCAGAGCCGCTCACCGCAACGGCGTTGGCTCCTCGGGGTTGTTGGCAGATGGCGCGCGCCGTGGCGGCCGCGAGTTCGAGGCTCTCGACGGTCACCTCGTCCGAATGGGCGTAACCTTGGCGCTCGCCGTCCTGAGCTCGAACGCCAACGCCTTGCTGCAGATGGCGGGCTCCGCTCTTGACGATGCCTTCCTCGAGGCTGACCGAATCCTGGATCGTGTATTCGAAGTAGAGATCCGCGTAGTCCACGTGTCGTTCGAGCGCACTGTCGAGCGCCCGGGTCAGGCTTCGGTCGTCCATCCCGTAGCGCTCCCGGAAGAACGACAGGGCAGTCTCGCCCGTCTCGGCCTTGCTCATGAATTGGGTCCCCCCGACGCCTCCGCCAGAGCGAAGGGCAATGCCATGGTCCGTTCGCGGAACAAAGCTAGCAGGTTGATGGCGGTCTCCGGACCGAGTCTGCCGCCCGACTTCGGGAACGCGACAGACCGCGAACCGGCCTCAGGTCGGCCGGCGGCCGGATGCGATGAAGGTCGCCGGCAGGTCCCGGCCGGAGGAGAGGCCCTTGTATTCCTCGCGTCGGTAGTCGATCAGTGAAACGCTCTCGAACCAGCCCGCGACTTCCTCCGCCGAGAACCCGAGCCAGCTGACTCCTAGCTCGGCTCGCATCCAGTCGTGCTGATGGGCCACGAAATCGACCACGATGACCGTGCCCCCTGGCTTTACGACGCGGGCCATTTCCGCGATGGCCTCGGCGGGGGAGGGAAGGTAGTGGAGCACCATGTGGACCAGTGCCGCATCGACCTCGGATTCCCGCAGCGGCAGCGCGCTGGCCTCGCCGTGCCGCAGGTCGATGTCGAGATCACTCTCTTCGGCGATTTTTGCGCGCGCGGCGTCGAGCATCCGGGTCGAGTGGTCGATCGCCACCACCCGGAGACCGAGCCGTGCGAGCTCGATGGCATTGATTCCGGTTCCGGTGCCGATATCGGCCACCACCAGATCCAGATCAACCAGTCGCGCGACGGCGCGGGCCCGTAGGGTGTCGTCGTTGAAGACCTTTCGCAGCGAGTCCCACTCGGGTCCGATGGAGTCGAAGAAGCTGCGAGTGCGCGCCGCTCTCGACTCCATGACCCGCGACAGCGCGGCCGCGTCTCGCTCCGCGGTTGGATCGCCGCGCAGGTTGTCGACCACAAGCGCCCAGGTGTCGCGCCAGGGCGCAGCCTGCGGAGGCGCGAAGCGGTAGAAGACGTAGGTTCCATCGCGACGGTCCTGGAGCAAGCCCGCCTCTCGTAGGATGGCCAGGTGCCTCGAAACGCGGGACTGGGCCATGCCCAGTACCTCCATGAGCTCTTGAACCGCGAGCTCCTCGCGCTCGAGCAGGGCCAGAATGCGCACCCGTGTCGGGTCGGAGAAGGTCCGAAAGACCTTCTGTAATACGGTGGTTCCCATAAGGGCCTTGCGGTCTCCGCGGCGAGCGCGCCAGGATCGGTTGGCGTTCGATTTAGCGAATGATCGGATTGGCGAGGCTCCCCGACACCCGCGTTTTGGTTTCCCCGTTGCGGTCGACGCTCAGACCCGCACTGCGCGCGGCTCCAGACAGGGCCGGCTTGACTTTCAGGTGCAGGTCGAGGATCAACGGCGCCTGCGGGAATGGTGCCCCTTTGGCGATGGACCCAGATCCCGAGCCGGATACCACCGGGCCGTCGAACTCGAGCGAGTCGATTCTCAGTTGATCATCGCCACCCAGCGTCAGCTCCCCGTCGACGATCTGAAAGGGTAGGGCGAGCGGAAGTTTGGGAGATGAGATGGAGCCCTCGCGTACCTGAAAGTCGACGTGGCCTTCCGGGCCGCTCTCGTTTCGCGACACGTCGATGTTTGCGTCGAGCGTTCCCGCGAGTTTGCCAGCCGGAAACAGCTGCGCGAAGAGTTCAGACTGCAGATCCACGTTCGACAGCGAGCCGTCCCAGGATGGAGAGCTCCCCCAGCTTGCCGTCCCGCTGGCCTGGCCGAGCGCACTTTCGAGCTCCAGGTGCACCGCGGGGTTGCCGGAGAACCAAGACAGGGACCAGGCCGGCCGCACCAGCGCGCGGTCGATCTCCAGAGACAGACCCTCCGACAGCGTGGCACGGATATTCGTGCCCTCCAGAGCAGGGCCCGCGAGCTGGAACGCCGGCCCAAGGTTGCCGATGGAGACGCGGATACCCTGCGACTGCTCGAGTGCGGCGGCGATTCGTTCCCCGAGCAGGTCGTACCGAAAGCCCTGGATCAGGAACGCCGTCACCAACAAGACGCCCGCCACGGGAACGCCGATGGTGAGCAGGGGACGCGGCAGCGTCGCTTCCCCACGCTGGGCCGTCGCGGCCACGCTAGATTGGCTCGAAGGTCGATACGGTGAAGGTCACGTCGAGGGTTTCGGGGTTGTCCTTGCGCTGGCGCATGCGGAGGCTCTTCACCGAGAGCACCTGATCCGAAGATTCAATCTGGTGGAGATAGCTCACCGCCTGTCCGAGCGTCACTTCCTTCAGGCCCACCTCGACCTTGGTCTCCCGGTAGCGGTCGTTCGAGGGGGTCGCCTGAGGCTCCATCGATTCGACCTTCACGAGCGAGGCGCGCGCCAGGGTTTCGAGTGTCGTGCGCAGATTCGCCCGCCCACCGCCCTGGATGCGCTGCTCGACCGTGGTGAGGCGCGTGTTCACCTCATCGAATTCACGGCGCAGGCGGGTCATGACCTTCAGCTGCTGCTCAGCGCCGGTGAGTCGCTGCTCGGCATTCGAGCGCATTCCGACGAACGTCAGCACGATCCCGCGGTAGAATCCGATACCCAAGAGCAGCGCGGCTGCGATGGCCACGAGAATTCGTTCCCGCACGGGCCTGTCGTCGAATGCTCCCCGCAGCCGATTCCATAGCGTTCTCATCAAGCGCCCTCCTTGGACGCCAAGCTGATCGTGACGTCGAAGCGCTTGCCTCCGCGCTTGGCGTCGGTCTCGATCGATCCGATTCGAGCGCTAGCGAACGGTGAGAACTTGCCGAGCTCGCTGCGCAGCCGATCGGCGGCTTCGAAGCTCTTGGAGTAGACGCGCATCCGGATCACCTGGCGATCGATGTTGAGTTCCTCGAAGAGGATGTCGAGGTCCTCCGGAATACGCCTCGAGATCTCCGTCAGCAGATCCAGCGCAGACAGGTTACCGCGATAGACACCCAGGAACTCGGCGCGTTCGCTGGCCGCCCGAACCTCCTCGCGCAGCGAGGCCATCGCGTTCTCCGGGATGTTCCGGCCGGGAAGCGCCTCGCTGTAGAGGTGGCCGATCTGCTCCTCGACGCGCCCGGCGCGCCGCCCCTCGAGCACGGTGGCCGTTCCGATGCTGGTGATAAACAGGAGCAGAGCGGCCGCGGACAAGCCCAGCGGCCCGGCGAGATCGCGGCGGTAGCGACCGAGATCCACCCGCACCGCGAATTCGTTCTGGCGGAAATCCATGCGCGTCCTGGCCGCTGCGGTGCCCCTCAGGGCGAGCGCGATGGCCGGGGCGAAGGCGAGAGGGCTTCGTCCAGCCACGAGACTTCCACCGCGCCCCTCGCGCGGAGGACCCAGCGGGCCAGCGGTGATACCGGTGGCCTGGGTCAAGAACTCGTCGAGGCGGTGGAGCTCCGCGGTGCCGCCGCAGAGCACGAGTTGTGAGACTGGACCCGAATCGAGTGAGCCGATCACCGTCTCCCAAGAGCCGAGCGTGCGAACGATCTCGCGCGCAACCCGATCGAGAACGGTGCCTACCTCGGCGGAGACCTCGGAGAGTGTCGTGCCGAATAGCCCCGTCTCGCACTTGGCCCGTTCAGCCTCCTCGAGTGCCAACGAGCGATCCTGCGCCAGGGCTTGGGTCAGGGCGGCGCCTCCCACCGAAAAAGTGCGCGCCGCGACCGGCCGTCCATCGGAGACCAGACAGCAGGTGGTCTTGAGGTGCCCCAGATCGATGATCACGCGCGTCCCGCTCAGATCAAAGAGGACCGACAGGTTGCTCAAGACCAGGCCTTCGGCCTCGAGTGTTCGCGGTTCGCAGCCGGCCTCTTGCAGGGTCTCGAGCAGCTGGGAAACGTCTGTACGTGTCGCAATCGCGGCAACCACGTCTGCGTGGCTTCGGTCGCTACTCACGATCTCCCAGTCCACCAGCACCTGTTCGAGATCGAAGAGAGAGTCGCCCTCTACCGCGAAGGGAACCGCACGCGTGATCTTCTTGCCGTCCCGGAACGGAAAGGAGAGGGGCCGGGCCGAAAGTCGATCACCGGGGAGTGCACAGACGACATGCTGGGTGGAGAGGCGGTGCATCCGGATGAAGTGGCGCACCAGCTCGGCGAACGGAGTCTCGCTGTTCGCCCGTGGCAGGATCCTCAGCGCGACGGCTTCGAACCCACGGAGGGTCTGACGCAGCTCCACGGCCTTGAGGCTGTGGCTGCCCAGGTCCAGCCCCAGGATGTTGCTCAGGATGGCCATCGGTGTCCCCCCTTCACCGAACCTTCCAGGATAGCACCAGCGGCGGGTCCGCAGCGCGGTTGATGACGGCCTCCACGCTGCGGTGGATCTCGCCCACGCTCGCGTCGGCCACGATCGTGAAGACGCTCGCCGCGTAGGTGGGCTCGGGAAAGATCTGATTCGGCACAATCGACGTTATCGGTGTGCAGCCGTCCAGACTGAGTGATTCACCGCACAGCAGACCGCCGTCCTCGCGGATGTCCAGAATCTGCTTGACCTCGTCTTCGCGGGCCAGCCGCTCGTCGACGCCGTCGTTGAAGAAGAGCAGCGCGAGGATGTGAGGGGGCGCCGTGTTGAGGTTGACGCCGCCGCCCCCGACAAAGGGCGTCACTGTGATGTAGGGCCGGAGCTGTGCGACCAGCTTGCGGTCGAAGCCCTCGATCAAGAACAGCTCGTCGATGCTGAGTAGGGGTCGATTGGCGGCGCGGTAGGGCGGCGTCTGCTGCTGGTAGTAGTCGTCTTCGATGCCGCCCTTGAGCCGCACGTCGTTCGCGTCGATCCAGTCGATCAACGCCTCAGCCAGGTCGGAGACGTCGTAGAACTTCTCGCCCGGTGGGATGTCCATCTCGTCGATGACCTTCTCGAAGAATTGGTGCAGGAACGGCTCCGTCTCTGGGAAGGGTTCCCCGCCTTTCGCATGGTCGAAGGCTGAGTTCAGATTGAAACGCGAGCCAGAGTCCTCGATCCGCAGCTGCAGTTCGGCTCCCTCACCGGCTGGAATCCCGCTGGGATCGATTTGAAACCACTCGTCGAGGTGGCTGTCGACCGGATTCTCGCTTGCGAGCTTCAGCTCTCTGTCGAGGATCAAGATGGAGCGACCGAGCCGGACTCCTCCCCGCGCCAGGGCCTCTGCCTGGGCGGCCTGGTCACGATTGCGGGCCACCAGGGCGTCGATCGTCGAGCGGCGAATGAACGTCGCGATCGAGGCCGTGAGCAGCAGTGCGAAGAAGAGCACCACGAGCAGCACCACGCCTTGCTGTCGGCGGCATCGCATCATCGGCAAGCGGGATTCACCATGCAGGGGGGGTAATTGGCGAAGGCACTGGGATCGAAGGGCCAATCGGACTGACGCAGCAGGCTTTCGACTGCGGAGTAGAGATCGGGGACTTGATTGCAGTACGTGACGCTCACACAATCTTTGACGAGGAACCCACTTCCGCCCTTGTCCTTCGGGTCATTCTTCGCCGTCTTACCCCGCGAGCGACCACCGGAAGTCTTGCCCTTGCCGCGGCCGTTGGACCCATCCGAATCGTCTCCATCGCCATCCCTTCCGGTTCCGCTGCCGTTTTCGGCGGTGACGTCGCCTTCGGGATCTAGCAACGTGACCAGATCCAGCGGGCGGACGGGAAGGAGTACCCTCCGCGAGTAGGTCCGGGGCTCCGCGTATTCGCCGTCGATGTCACTCTGTGTCGCCATGGCCAGCTCGATCTCGACCGCTGCGGGGAGCTGGCTCGAGTCGAGCAAGGTCGTCGAGTCCCATTCTTCGCGAACGCCGCCGAGATCGTCCAGGAAGCGAACCGCGAAGCTGCTCAGGCCCTCCGCCAACAGGAACGAATGCTCGTCGTCGAAGTAGGGAAAGGCCTTCTCCAGGCTTTCCGGCAGCCGCGGCGACGACCAGCGATACAGTGACGTCTCGTCCGATTCGTCTCGCTCCACCGTGTAGGCCACCACGGCGAGGTCAGACTCGGGAGCGTTCGTGCGCGTAGGATCGTGGCTGCGGGTCACGAACTTGATGTGATCCGAACCGAGACTGCCGAGTCGGGCTTCGCCGACGAACAGCCACGGGTGCAGGATGGGATCCAGCGCTTCCGGTTTGGCGACGAGGGTGGCCCCCTCGAAGTCCCGGGCCACGCGGTCGAGAATTGCGGTGGCGCGGCGGATGTCGCGGGTGTGATCCGAGGCGCGAGCGGTGGCCCGGGAGAGATCCGTGTAGAAGTCGAGTGCAAAGAAGAAGACGACGCCGAGCAGAGCGACCACCGCCATGACTTCTATCAGGGTGAACCCGCGCGTCGCCCGGCCGCTCACGGGTTGGCGTCCAGTCGGGGAATCGATTTCGCCATGAGATTCAGCGCGGCGCCCTCGTCGACCGCGTAGGTGACGCGGCTGACGCTGCGTTCGTGCTCGCCCTCGAGCCAGGAAACCCGCAGCTGGACCTGCAGGAACGACGCTTCGGGGCTGTCCGAGTCATCGAACAGCGAAGCGCCGTCGCTGCTTTGGGGCCAGGAAGAGAGCCCGTTCGGGTCAGTGTTTCCATCGCCGAGTGGCGGTCGAAAGCCCGCAACGTCCCAGGTCAGGGTGAACGGTTCTTCTTCGGATTCGGTGAGGCCGACCTCCGGCAACAATCCCTGCTCGATCTGGATCTCGACCTGGCTCAGCTCCCAGTCGGCCAACAGGGATGCCTCGAGGATTCGCCGGCTCTCCCCCTCTGAGCGCAGGCCTTGGATCGCGACGGCAGACAGCGTCCCGTACACGAGGGCCAATAGCGCCACGGCGCCGAGCACCTCGAACAGCGTGAAGCCGTGCTCAGCGTCCCTCATCGAGAATCCGCACGGTATCGGCCAGGGGCCGGATCTGGAGGCTGAGCTCGCGCCCGTCCGCGTTGTCGAGCACGATGGTGGCCGGCGAAGCGGTGCCGTCGCGCTCGAAGACGACGAAGGCTTCACCGCTGCGAACCGAGCCGCCTTCCGTCTCGATCCTGGCGAATGCGATCTCTTCGCCCAGGTTTTCGGCGTGACCGTGCAGGCCCGGCAGCGGTGCGAACGAGCGCTCGGCGCGCGGGGGTGCCTCCAGAGAGAGAGGCGCGGCAACGGCCGCAGTGTCGGTCGGGCTGGAAGAGGGCTCGATCGCATCTCCAGCGCCTTCCCACTCGAGCCCGTAGGCGCCTTCGTCGAGATCGATGAAGATCCGATGGGGCCTGCGGGTCATTACCGCGCGCTGTCTAGCGAGATCGATCTTCGCGATGATGCGTCTGGCCTGCTCGGGCAGCGCCCGGTTCTGCAGCACCGACATGTTCGGGACCATGAAGTACATCAGGATCGAACCGATCAGCAGCACCGCGAGGACCTCGAGCAGGGTAAAGCCCTGCGGCCCGGGAGCGCGGCGCGGCGCGGCTGTCATGTACCCAGTCCGTAATCGCCCCAGTTGCCCAAATCCGCGTCGACGCCCTCGCCGCCGGGCTTGCCGTCCGCTCCGAGGGACCACAGGTCGAAGGAGTGCGAGTTATTCTGGCCGGGCTGTTCGTACTCGTAGGAGTTCCCCCAAGGATCGACCGGGACGCGGCCCTTCTGGATGTAGCCGCCGGGCGGAAAATTCCGGGGCTCCGGCGAGCTGGAGGACTCCGACACCAGTGCGTCGAGTCCCTGCTCGGTAGTTGGGAAGTGGGCGTTGTCCATCCGGTAGAGCTCGAGGACGGCTTCGAGATTTGAGATCTGCGCCCCGGCTGCCGTGATGCGGCCCTTGTCGACCTGACTGAAGATCGAGACGCCGACAATCGTGCTCAAGAGGCCGATGATCAGCACGACGGCCATGATCTCGATCAGGGTGAAGCCGGCGTTGCGTTGGTTGTACGCCGGCGGTTGTTCGATGGATCGGGCAGACATTTTGGTGCCTCCGGTTCAAGAGATCGAGCTGGTGACCTGAAGTAGTGGGACGAGCGTGGCGAGAATGATCACCACGACGATTCCCACCATCAGGAGAATCAGCAGGGGCTCGAGCAGCGCGGTTAGCCGCGTCACCGTCGTCTCGACCTGCTCCTCGTAAGTATCGGCGATCTTGCCGAGCATCGCTTCGAGCTGCCCGCTGCGTTCTCCCACCGCGATCATGTGGGTCACCATGGGGGGGAACTCGCCGCTGGCACGCAGTGGCGCGGCGACGCTGGCGCCCTCGGTGATGCTCTCGCTGGCGGCGTCGATCGCGCGCCCCAACACGGTGTTGTTGGTGACGGACTTGGCGCTGGATAGCGCGTGGACGATGGGCAAGCCGCCGGCCAAGAGCGTAGACAGCGTCCTCGTGAAGCGCGAGATGGCAATGATGCGGACCGTGCGGCCGATCACCGGCAGCCGCAGCACGAGGGAGTCCATGGCATCTCGGCCCCGTTGGGTGCGAGTGGCCGCGCGCAGGCCGAGCCCGCAGCTCAGCATGCAGAGCGCGATCGCCCACCAGTAGCTGCGAGTGAAATTTGACAGTCCGATGATCCAGCGCGTGTAAAAGGGCAGCTCCTGATTGAGGCTGGCCAGCAACTCGGTGATCTGGGGCAGGACCACGGTTACCAAAATGCCGACGACGACCATCGCAAATGCGAACATCACGCTGGGATAGATCAAGATCGAGCTCACTTTGTTCCGAAGCCGAACCTGACTTTCCAGGTAGTCGGCCAGCCGCTCGAGCACGACGTCGAGCGCTCCCCCGGCCTCGCCCGCTCGTACCATGCTCACGTAGAGGTCGGAGAATACGCCCGTCTGGCCCAGCGCATCCGCGAGGGGGGCCCCCTCGTTCACACGGTCGCGCGCCTGGATGAGAGCCGCGCGCAGTCGAGCCTGCTGGGTCTGCTCGCTGAGCGCCCCCAGCGCCTCGACGAGCGGAATTCCCGCGTTCAGCAGCGTGGCGGCCTGCCGAGTGACGAGAGCGAGGTCGAGAGCCGAGATGCGCTGGAAGCTCGGGAGCCTGGAGGAGCTGTCCGTAGTGTCATCGGTGGCTCTTCCGCCACGTTCCGATACCTCGGTGAGGAAGACTCCCTCTCGGCGAAGCTTGGTGCGCGCGGTGCGCAAGGTGTCGGCTTCGACCTCCGCGCGGATGGTCTTGCCGGCTGCGTTGACTCCTTTGTAGGCGAATACCGGCACGAATCCTCAGATCTGAAGGACGTTGCCCTCGTCCTCGGTCGCTCGAAGCACTTCCGCGACCGAAGTGATGCCCTGCAGCGCCTTCATTGCACCGTCTGCTCGCAGGGTGCGCATGCCCTTGCGCGTGGCGGTTTGCTTGATGGTCTTGGAATCGATGCTCTGCGAAACCAGGCCGCGGATGTCGTCGTCGACCAGCATCAGCTCGAAAATCCCCACTCGTCCGTGGTAGCCGGTGTAGTTACAGCCCGCGCAGCCCTTGGCCCGAAACACCCGCACCGGACGGTCCGGCGGGCGAAGCCCGATCTCGCGCAGCTCTTCGGCACCCGCGGCGTAGCTCTCTCGGCAGTCCGGACACAGCACTCGGACCAAGCGCTGGGCGAGTACCGCCACCAGCGACGAAGCCACCAGGAAGGGCTCCACTCCCATGTCCACCATGCGCGTGATCGCGCTGGGCGCGTCGTTGGTGTGCAGGGTGGCGAACACGAGATGGCCGGTCAGCGAGGCCTGAATCGCGATTTCGGCGGTTTCGAGATCTCGAATCTCGCCGATCAAGATCACGTTGGGGTCCTGGCGCAGGATCGATCGCAGACCGTCCGCGAAACTCAGGCCGATTCTCGGATTGACCTCGATCTGCCCCACACCCCGCAGCTGGATTTCCACCGGGTCCTCGATCGTGACGATGTTCTTGTCGGTCGAGTTGATGCGCGAAAGCGCTGCGTAGAGCGTCGTGGTCTTGCCGCTGCCCGTCGGCCCGGTGACCAGGATGATGCCGTTGGGGCGCGTGATCAGCTTCTGGATCACTTCGAGCTGCTGCTCGCCGAACCCGATCCGCTCGAGGTCCGTCATCTCCTGGGTGCGTGGCAGCAGCCGCATCACTACGCGCTCGCCATGGGTCACCGGCAGTGTGGACAGCCGCACGTCGTAGTCGCGCCCCGCAATCTTCAACCGGATGCGGCCGTCCTGGGGCAGCCGGCGTTCGGCGATGTTGAGTTCGCCCATGATCTTGATTCGAGACACGATGCTCGCCTGCAGCGAGCGGGGCAGGGGCTTGATCGGCTCGTAGAGCACGTCGTCGATCCGAAAGCGCACCCGCAGCTCGGTCTCGAACGGCTCCAGGTGGATGTCGCTGGCGCGCTCCTTGACGGCGTGCTGCAGCAGCGAGTTGACCAACTTGATGATGGGAGAGTCGTCGGCGGCCTCGAGGAGATCCTGGGGCTCTTGGCTGATCTCGCTCGCGAGGGTGTCGAGGTCCTCGGCGGCGTCTTCGGCCAGGACATCGGTGGCCGTTGCTCCGCGGTCGTAGACTTCGTTGATTGCACCCAGGATTGTACGCTGGTTTGCCAGAGACAGATGGACTTCGGCGCCGTCGAACAGCAAGCGCAGGTCGTCGAGCGGGGCGGTGTTCAGCGGATTCGTGACCGCAACGCGGATTCCGCCGAGCGCCTCCTTTTGCAGGGGCAGAATGCCGTGCGCCTTGGCGAAGCTGATCGGCACCCGCTCGATCAGTTCTTCGTCGATGTCCTGGGTGCTGATTCGTGGCAACACCTGCAGGTCGAGCTGCCGGCTGAGGGCGTCGAGGACTTCGTCGGCGCTGACGTAGCCTTCCGAGACCAGATGGTCGGTCAGCCGCCCCCCGTTCTCGGCCTGGTGCTTACGAGCCTCGTCGAGCTGCTCCTCCGTGAGCTTGGTGGTGCCGAGCAGGATCGTCCCCAGCTCGAGGCCATGCGCCGCTTCGTGTGCCGGACTCACGGCAGCTCGGGGTCCGGTTCGGCTGCGACGTTGGGAACGACGACCACCGATGGGCGCAGGCCGTGGCTCCCTCGGACGAGTCCCGACACCAACTCGGCTTCGTTGACCGTCCGGTACGGCCCGATCTGCAGCTCGAAGAGCATCGAGCCATCGATCTCGCTCGAAACCAGGGTGCCGTCGTAGCCGGCATCGATGACTGCCTGGAGGGTGTTCATGGCCTCGGACTCACCGCTTCCGACCAGCGCCTGGACGGAGTAGCGGGGTCCCTGCTCTAGAGCCAGGCGCTCTGCCTCCTGATCCGTTCGGGCGTTCGCTTCCTGTTCTGCGATTTCGACCATGCGCTCGGGCGGGTAATTCGACTCGTGGTCGATCACGGCGATTCGGACGGGATTGCTGCCACGCGGCACATACTCCTCGCCGGCCTTTTCCAACTGCGCTTTGCGCTTGCGCTCCATGGCGCGCTCGCGGTCCGACCACTGGAGGCCTTCGCGCGAGGCGTCGACGAATTCCTCGCGTTTGCGGATCGTCTCGAACTCCATGTCGTTGGGCGATCGGATGATGTGGGGCGTGAGGAACACCAGCAGATTGGTCTTCTTCAGGCTCCGAAACGACGACTTGAATGCCCAGCCGAGGATCGGGATGTCGCCGAGCCACGGGACCTTGGACACCGAGTCCTGGTACTCGTCTTTTAGCAGTCCACCGATCACGACGGTCTCCCCATCGCGTACGATCACCACGTTCTCGATCTGGGTGCTCGACAGTGGTACGCCAACCTGAGAGGGATCCCCCAGGGACTGGGCCTCGGTGAGGCCGAGGTTGATCGAGGTGATCTCCTGGAAGAGCTCCAGCCGCAGGCTGTCGCCCTCGGTGATCTGCGGCGTCACGCGCAGCGTCACGCCGATGTCCATGCGCTCGACGTTTACCGACGTCGCCAAGTTGCCGCCCGGGACTACCTGCGCGCCGCCTGCAGACTGCACGCGGCTGGAGATGATCGGAATGTTCTGGCCGATGCGGATCTCGGCCTGCTCGTTGTCCATCGTCAGGATGTGGGGCGCCGAGATGATGTTGGTACCGCTGTCGCCGGCGGCTGCGTTGATGACCGTCTCGATGACGTGGCCGCTCTTGGTGGGGTTGCCGTCTGCATCGGGCTCGGTCGTATTCTGCAGGAAGCGCTGGATGAGCGGCAGGCCGCCCGCGGCCGCAGCCCCGATCGGCCCCCCGAGCGCGAAGCCCTTGACGGCGCTGTTGATAGTGGTCGGCGCAATCACGGCGCTGAGCTCAGTGTCGCCCCCGATCAAGCGAATCACCCCGTTGAAGCCGAGACTCTCGCTGTCCGTGACGTCGACTTCCATGACCAGAGCTTCGACCAGCACCTGGGGTCGGTCGATGTCGAGCAGCTTGATCACCCGGACCACGGTGTCGTAGCCCTCTCGGCTGGCTTGGATCACCAGGGCGTTGGTCGCCGGATCCGCGGTGATGGATACGCCTCCCGCCAGTCCGGTGACCGCAGTCCGCAGCGCTTGAGCGGTGGCGCCGCCGGCCGCTCCGCCGGCGGGAGCGCCAGAGCTTCGGCCGCCGACCAGCGAGCTCAGGGTCTGGGCCAGGTCTTCCGCATCGGCGTGTTGGAGGCGGTAGACGTGGATCCTGCCGCCGCCGCTCACGGACACATCCAGACGGCGGATCAGGTTGCGCACGTCGTTGAGCTTGTCGCGTGGGCCGAGCGCGATCACGGAATTGGTGCGGTCATCTGTGATGAGTCGAACCTTGCTGAGCGCGCCGGGTTCGGACGACGGGGCTGCGGGGGTCTTGGCCCGCGTCGAGGAGCGGGCGCGTGGCCGCCGAGTGGCCGTGCTCCCCGAGCTTTCGGCGCCGTAGATCTCGCTGATCTGGCCCGCCAGGGTGGCGGCATCCGCGTGCTCGATCTGGAATATGGCGAGATCTTCCCGGTTGGTCTTGATGTCGATGGCCTCGAGGATCGCCATGATCCGCCGGATATTCGAGGCGGCCTCGGTGAGAATGACGGTATTGGTCGGCGCGTAGGCCTCGATGCTGGCGTCCTTCGAGACCAAAGGCTTGAGGGTGCCGACGATCGTATCGGCCTCGACGTAGCGCAGGGGAATCAGCCGCGTGACGTAGCGATCCATGTTCGGCGGCGGACGGCTGCTGACTCGGGTCTCGATGGTCGATTCGCGGGCGTCGCGGGTCGGGATGATTTTCAGGGCACCGCCGGGAGTTTCCACCGTGGTGAAGCCCTTGACCTGAAGCACCGACTCGAACACCGCGTAGGCCTGCTCTTTCGGGATCAGGGTCGGCGACTTGATCGTGACCTTCCCGCGGACTCGTTCGTCGTAGATGAAGTTCTTGTTGGTCATCTTCGAGATCGCGTCGATGATCGTCGTCAGATCGGCGTCGTTGAAGTCGAGCTGGACGAGGTCGCCTTCCTCGACCACATCGGAGCGGGTCTGCGCTTCTACATCGATTGCGCCGACGCAAAGCATCAGTAGGGCCGATATCGAGACCCCGACACGCCATCCCATGCTTGCGCTTCCTCCGACGTCGGTTCTAGGGCGCCCGCCGCTCGTCAAGGCGCTGCCACCACGACGGACCGATCACCATCCTCGCCCCTCACCTTGACCGGCACCTCGCCCTGATCGGTCAACGCCGAGAGGATCTGAGTGGCGTCCCCGTCGCCAATCGCCACGCCATTGATTTCAGTGATGACCTCGCCTTCGAGGATACCCGCCCGTTCGAACACGCTGCCGGGCTGGATGCCGCTGATCTGGAGGCCGGCAATCGAACCGTCGTCGGCCATTTGCGGCAGAATCCGCGCCTGGGAGTAGATCGAGGCGGGGTTGTCGATCGCCGCCTGCACTTCTTCGGGCTCGATTTCGACGCGTTGGGCGACCTCCTGCTTGCGCCGCGCAGAGCTCGGGCGCCGCGTGGCGGCTCTGGTGCGGGGCCGCGAGCGGGCGGCGGCCGAACGGGGGTTGCGTCGATTGTCCGGCCGCTTGGGCGCGGCGGCGGGCATTTCATCGTCCAGGCTGAGGCCCCGTCGACTGCCGTTCTCGAGCAGCACGACGCGCCTTCGCTCGATGCCGACGAGCGTGGCGGTGTCGATCGGATCGCCCACCTGGAAGGCGGAGGTCTCGCGCGTGTTGAGCATCTCGACCGACGCCCAGGCGAGCTCGGGATTCTGCGACGCGATGGTCCCCCAGAGCTTGAGGGGCAAGCTGGTCTCCTCCAGCTCCTCGTCTATCGGCTCCGGCTCGGGCGCCTTGGCGGACAGCTCGCCGGAATGGAAGAGGTTGCGATCGACGATCACCTGGCGCTCGGCCCAGGTCCGATTCTGGGACCGCAAGCCCGGATCGGATTCGACGCTGGACGTGGGCGACTGCGTGAGCCAGGCGGCGATGATCGCGTTGGCCGTGTCGGCCACCAGCGAGCAGCAGATCACGAATAGAGCCGTATTGGCGAGCCAGACCCCATACCGGACCATGGTTGATTCTTACCCCTCTCGCCAAACGCGGTGGCCCGCACGAGCGCCGCAGTATACCGCGGCGCGCGCTCCCCCGTCAGAGAGCCTTCCGTCGCGATTCCAGCTAGTTACGCGGTTGGCAAAGGTTTTATCGGTGAACCGTGGCGCCAGCTTTTGAGACACCGTTAGAGTTTTCCGGGTTCGCGACGATTTCTCGCCCTGCCCCGCGGGAGCTAGCGGTTGACGTGCCGGGGCTGCGAGAGTCTCTCGGGCCGCGGGGCGGTCCGCCCAGAACTGCTCGCCGGCCATTGACAAAGAGCCCGCCGCTCGCAGGTTTCCCGCCAACTGGATACCCAAACGACGCGCGGCTCAACCGCGGGAGGTGATGTTCAACAATGGCGGAAACGGGCAAGGTCATTGGAATCGACCTCGGTACCACCAACTCAGCGGTTGCCGTCATGGAAGGCGGCCAGGCGACGATCATCACCAACGAGGAGGGAGGTCGCACAACTCCCTCGGTCGTGGCCTTTAGCGACGAGGGCGAGCGGCTGGTCGGGGCGATCGCCAGGCGCCAGGCGGTCACCAACCCCAAGGGAACCATCTATTCGATCAAGCGGTTCATGGGTCGGCGTGAGAGCGAGGTCCCCGAGGAAATCAGCCTGGTCCCGTTCGACGTGGCCGCAGGCAAGGACGGTGCGGCCGAGGTCAGGGTCGGAGATCGCCAATACTCGCCGCCCGAGATCTCGGCGATGATTCTTCAGAAGCTCAAGGCGGCAGCAGAATCGCAGCTCGGCGGCGAAGTTTCGGCGGCGGTGATTACGGTCCCCGCCTACTTCAACGATGCCCAGCGTCAGGCCACCAAGGATGCCGGCGCGATCGCTGGCCTGGAAGTGAAGCGCATCATCAACGAGCCGACCGCCGCGGCGCTCGCCTACGGCCTGGACAAGAAGGAAGACGAGAAGATCGCCGTCTATGACTTCGGCGGCGGGACCTTCGACATTTCGATTCTCGAGGTGGGTGAGAACGTGGTGGAGGTGAAGGCCACCAACGGCGACACGCACCTGGGCGGCGACAATCTCGACCACCGTTTGATCGACTACCTGATCGCCGAATTCAAGAAGGACCAGGGCCTCGATCTGTCCAAGGATTCGATGGCGATCCAGCGCCTGCGTGAGGCGGCGGAAAAGGCCAAGGTCGAGCTTTCGACGGCTCAGAGTACCGACATCAATCTACCCTACATCACGGCCGACCAGACCGGTCCGAAGCACCTCACCTTGAAGCTGACGCGGGCAAAGTTCGAGCAGCTGGTCGAGGATCTGGTGGAGAGAACCCTGGAGCCCTGTCGCCAGGCACTCGCCGACTCTGGCTTCGGCGCCAACGACATCGATGAAGTCGTCCTGGTCGGCGGCTCGACGCGCATTCCGATGGTTCAGGCGCGGGTGCAGGAGCTATTCGGGCGGGAGCCCAACAGGACCGTCAACCCGGACGAGGTCGTCGCGGTGGGCGCCGCGATCCAGGGAGGCGTGTTGGCCGGCGACGTGAAGGACGTGTTGTTGCTCGACGTGACCCCGTTGTCGCTCGGCATCGAGACGCTCGGGTCCGTGGCCACCAAATTGATCGAGAAGAACACGACGATCCCCACCAGGCGGTCCCAGGTGTTCTCCACGGCGTCCGACAGTCAGCCCCAGGTGGAGATCCATGTGCTGCAGGGGGAGCGCGAGATCGCTTCGGGCAATCGAACGCTTGGGCGTTTCATCCTGGACGGGATCCCCCCGGCGCCGCGCGGCATGCCTCAGATCGAGGTGACCTTCGACATCGACGCCAACGGCATCCTCTCGGTGTCCGCGAAGGACAAGGCAACGAGCAAAGAGCAATCGATTCGGATCGAGGGAAGCGGAGGCCTCGCTAAGGACGAGATCGATCGCATGATTCAAGAGGCCGAGGTGCACGCTGGCGAGGACCAGGTCCAGCGCGAGAAGGTGGAAAAGCGCAACAATCTCGATTCGATCATCTACCAGGGCGAGAAGCTGCTGCAAGACAACGCGGAGAAGCTCTCCGATACCGATCGAGAGCCCGTGAACAAGGCGCTGGAAGAGGCGAAGAAAGATCTGGCGAGCGACGATGTCGCTCGCCTGGACGCCGCCCATCAGCGCGTAGAGAAGGAGCTGCACAAGCTCGCGGAGGTGCTCTACAAGACCCAGGCGCCGGACGGCGAAGCCGGCGCACCGGGTGCGGCGGGTGAGGCCAACGGGTCCGATTCCGAAGACGACGTCGTCGATGCCGAATATACGGAGGAGAAGGGAGACAACTGAGAGCTCCCGCCCGTGAGCGATACCAAACAAGACCCGTTCGCCGAGCTTTTCGCGGAATTCGGCGATCGCCTGCGCGGAGACAGTTGGCAGCCCGACATCGACGTGTTCGAAACCGAGTCCGACATCGTCGTCCGGGCCGAGATCGCTGGGGTTCGCAGCCAGGATCTGAACGTGAAGGTCGATGGGCAGGTATTGCGGATCGGTGGGATCCGGCCCGCTCCGGAGGGCGCCGACGTCAAACGGCTTCATCAGATGGAGATCGCCTCGGGCCCGTTCGAGCGACGGGTGAGGATCCCGATCGCATTCGAGCGGGAACGCGTCTCGGCCCATGTCGCCGACGGCTTCCTCACCGTGACGCTGCCAAAGCGCCAGGGGGGCCCGAGCCAGGTGCCGGTGAAGACCTGATGCGCCCTCTCATCGAAGGCGCGCCTACACGGATTCGAAGATGAGCGACGAAGAGCGCGAGATTCAGCCCGAAATCCACGAGAGCCTCGAGAGTGCTGAGGTTGCGGTGGGAAGCGGGGAAGAAGACGAGTCGACGCACGTCGAGATCCCCGGATCTCTGCCGGTGTTGCCGCTCAAGAACACGGTGTTGTTCCCGTTTCTGCTCTCTCCCCTGCTGGTGAAATCGCGCAAGTCGAAACAGCTGATCGACGAGGCGCTGCTGACTCCGGGGAGGCTGCTCCTCTGTGTCGCGGTCAAGCGTCTCACCGAAGAAAGCCCGGGCGTGGATGACGTGCACCGCGTCGGAACCGTGATTCGAATTGCCAAGATGTTGAAGTTCCCGGACGACTCCTATCGTTTGCTGGTCCAGGGCGTGGCCCGGGCTCGGGTGGAGAACTTCACCGCCACCGAGCCCTTCCTGCGCGCGGAAGTGCGCGAGTTGGAAGAGACCGGAGACGTCGAATCGGTGGAGACGACGGCACTCGTGAGGAACCTCGCGCAACAGTTCGGAGCGCTCGTCGCCGAGAGTTCGCGCCTTTCGGACGACCTGCAGGTTCTTGCCGGGAGCATCGACGACCCCTCCAAGCTCGCCGACCTGGTGGGATCCAACGTCGACTTCGATGTTGCTGGCAAGCAGGCGCTGCTCGAGGAGCTGGACGTGCAGGCCCGGCTACGACTGGTCCAGGGCGAAGTCGTTCGCGAGCGCGACGCGGCAAAAGTCGAAAGCGAGATTCGCGAAAAGGTCCAGACCGACATCGGCAAATCCCAGCGTGACTACATGCTCCGCCAGCAGCTCGAAGCGATTCGGCAGGAGCTCGGCGAGGCGGAGGATTCGGAGACCGAGATCGAGCGCCTGCGCGAACGGATCGATGCGGCCGGCATGCCCGAAGAGGCACTCACCCAGGCCACCCGAGAGTTCGAGCGGCTGGCGCAGATGCCGACGGCGGCCGCCGAGCACAGCGTGATTCGCACCTACCTGGAGTGGATGGTCGAGTTGCCGTGGGCGAAGGCCTCGGAGGACCGGCTCGATGTCGACGAAGCCCGGACGATCCTCGACGAGGACCATTACGGACTCGAAAAGGTCAAGGACCGCATCGTCGAGTACATCGCGGTGCTGTCCCTGAAACGCGACCTGAAGGGCCCCATCCTATGCTTCGTGGGCCCGCCCGGAACGGGCAAGACTTCGCTGGGTCGCTCGATCGCGCGCGCCCTCGGACGCCGCTTCGAACGGATCTCACTGGGTGGGGTCCGCGACGAGGCGGAGATCCGTGGGCACCGGCGAACCTACGTGGGGGCGCTACCCGGTCGGATCATCCAGGGACTGCGCCGCGCTGGAACGCGCAACCCCGTATTCGTGCTCGATGAGGTGGACAAGGTCGGAGCAGACTTTCGAGGCGATCCCTCCTCGGCGTTGTTGGAGGTTCTAGATCCCGAGCAGAATTCAACCTTTAGCGACCATTATCTCGAAGTTCCCTTCGATCTCCAGCAAACCCTTTTCATCGCCACTGCCAACATCATGGATCCGGTCCCCGCCGCCCTGCGCGACCGCATGGAGGTGATCGAGTTGCCCGGCTACATCGAGGAGGAGAAGGTCGAAATTGCCAAGCGCTTCCTGGTGCCCCGGCAGCGTGAGCAAAACGGCCTCGAGGAATTCGGCTTCGAGCTGTCCGATGAAACTCTGCAGGCCCTGATTCGCAGCTACACGCGAGAGGCGGGAGTGCGCAACCTCGAGCGTGAAATCGGATCGCTGGCGCGCAAGGTCGCACGGCTCGTCGCCGAGGACGACCTGAAGGAGCCGCTGCAGATATGCCCCGACGACCTTCCCGAGATGTTGGGTCCGATTCGCTTCGAGCCGGAGCTCGCCGAGCGAACCGCTGCGCCCGGAGTGGCGGTCGGTCTCGCCTGGACTCCGGCCGGTGGAGACATTCTGTTCGTCGAATCGACCCAGATGCCGGGCAAGGGGGCCCTCAAGCTGACGGGGTCACTCGGCGACGTGATGCGCGAATCGGCCGAGGCGGCCCGTTCGTGGCTGCGCACCCGTGCGTCGGATCTCACCTTCGATGGCTCGCTGTTCGACCGCTCCGACGTACACCTGCACGTGCCGGCGGGTGCCGTCCCGAAGGATGGCCCCTCGGCCGGCATCGCCATGGTGACTTCCTTGGCGTCCCTGGTGACAGGCCGCCCGGCGCGTCCGGCCGTTGCGATGACTGGCGAGATCACGCTGCGTGGCAAGATTCTGCCGGTGGGGGGAGTCAAGGAGAAGGTGCTCGCGGCCAAGCGCGCGGGAATCGCTACCGTGGTGCTCCCCGAGCAGAACCGCCAGGACGTCAACGAGGTGAAGCAGGAGCTGCTCGAAGGGCTGCACCTCGAGTACGTGGGAAACATCGATGAGGCGCTGGGCCACACCCTCTCCCCGCCAAGCTAGCCGCCTGGACCAGGTGGACGGGCTTCTGGCGCCGCGGCTTACGTGACCGCGGTTCGCTGGCTGTGCTGCGCCGGGTTGGTGTGGATCGCGCTGGGTTGCGTGACGCGCGGCACCCATCGCGAAGTCGTTACCGAGCGTGACCAGCTCGCCAAGCTGCGCCGCAACCTGGAAGCGTCGGTCGAACGTCTCGAAGCCGCAAATCAGAGCCTGACCGCGGAGCGGCTCGCGCTGCTCGATGAGCTGGAAGACGAGCGCATCGCCCGCTCCGAGCTGCAGGGTGACGTCGCCAAGCTGTCTCGCCGGGAGTCCGAGCTCTCCGAAGGCCTCGCCACGAGCCGGGCGGAGCTCGCCGCTCGCACGGCGGAGATCGCGAGGATGCGAAGCGTCTACGACGGACTGATCACGGATCTGGAGGACGAAGTCGCTTCTGGTCAGATCCAGATCTCGAAGCTCCGTGACGGACTGCAGATGAATCTCACGGACGAGATCCTGTTCAGTTCCGGCTCTGCGGCACTCAATACCGGCGGCGTCGCGGTACTGCGGAAGGTGGGTCGACGCCTGCTGGAGCTCCCCAACTCGGTGGAGGTGTTGGGTCACACCGACAACGTTCCGGTAGCACGCCGCTATCCGTCCAACTGGGAGCTGGCGGCCGCGCGGGCCAGCTCCGTGGTTCGGTTGTTCGCGGAGCTTGGCGTCGATCCGCAACGTCTGACCGCGACCTCGCGCGGTGAGTTCGCACCCGTGGCGTCCAACGAAACACCGAAGGGTCGGGCGAAGAACCGACGCATCGAAATTCGTCTCGGGGTGGCCGCCGCCCGCGGGTCCGCTTCGGCGCCCGAAGCTGATGGCGAGGGCGCTGGTCGGGAGTCGGCCGCCAGCGCCGCGGAGCCCGCGCAACCGCCGACTGAACCGGGCGGCAACGAACCGCCCGAGTCGTGAGCCCGGCGCAGGGCGTCCGCGATCGCCTCGAGGCGCTGCTGTTCGAGGCGATCGCGGCGGTCGACCCCGCGGCCGCCGTCCGCTCGGCGGTTGCTCGCGGTGCCGAGCGCCTCGAGATCGTCGGTGAGGCGCTTCCCGCAGATTCGCGGCTGATCGTCCTGGCAGTCGGCAAGGCGGCCGGCTCGATGACCGGCGCCTTCGAGGAGCTGGCGGGTCGCCAGCTCGCGGGCGGATTGCTGGTGGTTCCGGACGGTGTCGCCGCGAAGTCGACGAAGTTGAGCGTACAGCGGGCCGCGCATCCGATCCCTGACGCGCGCTGCGCGCGAGCGGGCCGGGCCGCACTCGATCTGGTTTCCTCGGCCCAGCCGGATGACGTTTTGGTCGTGTTGCTCTCGGGGGGTGCCTCCAGCCTGTTGAGCTGCCCGGTGTCGGGCGTCTCGGAGGCAGACCTCGCGGCCACGACCGGCAGTCTGCTCCGCGCTGGCGCGTCGATCGACGAGCTCAACGCCGTTCGCAAGCACCTGAGCTGTGTTGCGGGCGGGCGCCTCGCCGCCCACGCGGCCAGCCGGCGCATCGAGGTATTGGCGATCTCCGACGTGCCGGGCGACCGGCTCGACGTCATCGGCTCGGGGCCCCTGGCGGGCGACCCGACCACCTACTGCGATGCACTCGACGTCGTCTCGAAGCGGGGAGCTGGGACGACCCTGCCCGAGGCGGTTCGCGCGCATCTCGAGGCCGGCGCGCGCGGGGAGATCGGCGACACTCCGGCACCGGGCGAGCCATGCTTCCAGCGGGTTCGGAGTCACGTGCTCGCCTCGAATCGGACCGCGGTAGCCGCCGCCCATGCGGCGGCCGATCGCTGGGGCTGGCGAGCGCTCGCGCTGCCGCCCGATTTTCGGGGAGAGGCGCGCGTCGCCGGGCGTCGGCTGGCAGCACTCGGCCTGGCCGTACGCGACGCCGTCCCGGTCTGTCTAATCGGGGGCGGCGAGACCACCGTGACCGTGCGAGGTGACGGAAGCGGAGGGCGCAACCAGGAGCTCGCGCTTGCGGCCGCCGTGGAGCTCGATGGATCGGCGGCCGTAAGTCTGCTGGCCGCGGGAACCGATGGAATCGATGGCCCGACCGATGCGGCGGGCGCCTACGCGGACGGGGGCACGCTGGCTCGCGGCCGTGCCCAGGGCTTGGATGCCCGAAACGCCCTGGACGAAAACGATTCGCACGGCTTCTTCGACCGTGAAGGCGGTGTATTGCGCACGGGACCCACGGGAACCAACGTGATGGACCTGGTGTTCGTCTACGCGGGAAGCCGGAACCCCAACTAGTATCGACTGGGGGCTCGAGCTGCGTCGCCTCGAGTTCGCCCGCGGGCTACCGTGGCTCCGCATGCCGCGCGGCGCTCCCTCTCGGTTCGAACTGGCGCGTCGGGCGCTCACGCTCGCTGCCCTGATCGCGCGGGCAGCGCTGCTCTATCTGGAGCTGACCCTGGCTCGCCGCGGGCCGTGGAAGCGCTCGGACGCCGCGCTGGTCGAGCGGCAGCGGAGGTTTGCGGCGCGCTTCGTGGCCACCGCGACCCGTTTCCGCGGGGGGTTGATCAAGATCGGCCAGGTCGCCAGCCTACGCGTCGAAGTCGTGCCCGAACCGGTCAGCCAGGAGCTCGAACGGTTGCAGGATCGGGTCAGCCCCCATCCCTTTGAGGGCATCGCTCGCCAGATTCGCGCCGAGCTCGGGGCAGATGTCGACGAGCTGTTCCAGCGGTTCGATCGCGAACCGCTCGCCTCGGCGAGCTTGGGGCAGGTTCATCGCGCGATGACGAGCGACGGGCGGGAAGTCGCCGTCAAGGTGCTCTACCCCGGGATCGAGCACTCGGTCGCCGTCGACCTCGCCATGGCGAGACTTGGCGCGTGGCTGTTCAACCGGTTTTCGCCGGCAGACCTGCTGCAGATCCATCGCGAAATTCGCGAAACCCTGCTGGGGGAGATGGACTATTTCCGAGAAGGGCGTGCGTGCGAGAAGATCGGGCGCAACCTGGCACGCGATCCGGAGCTGGCGAGCCACATTCGCACTCCGACGATCCACTGGGATCGCACGACGCGACGGGTGTTGTGCATGGAATACATCGCCGGCGTCAAGATCAACGCTCACGCCGCCCTCGAGGCGAGGGGCGTGGACCGCGCCGAGCTGGCGCTCTGGGCGTCGCGCGCGTTTCTGCACATGATGTTCAGAGACGGCTTCTTCCACTGTGATCCACATCCAGGCAATTTCCTGGTGGATGCTGAGGGAAAGGTCGCGATCATCGACTTCGGCATGAATCAGCAGATTTCGCCGGAGACGCTCGAAGGCATCCGGCAGAACGTGCTGGCTTCGATCTCGCGCGATCCCGAACGCTACGCGCGATCGCTCGTGGAGGCCGGCATCGTTCAGGCCGCGGATCTTCCTACCGTGATCGAGCTCGCCAGGCTGAGCTTCGACCCGAAGTACTACAACCTCACGCCCGCGGAGCTCGTGCGGCTCGATTTCAGCGAGTACTTTCGACGCATGCGGGGCCATATGAAGCAGCTGCGTAGCTTCCACATTCCCGAAGGCCTGGTGATGTGGTCGCGCGCGATCTCGCTGCTCTACGCGCTGCTCGTCGAGCTCGCCCCTGGCATCCGGCCACTCGAGGTATTTGGGCCGTACGCAGCGGAATTTCTCCAAGAGCAGCCAGCGTCCGCAGTGAATCCCGACGTGTCCAATACGTCGAAGACCGTGTAGACTGGCGCGCTGCCCCGGGGGGCGTGAAGTCGTGGGAACCGCCGGTTGTCGGACAACCGATGTATGGAGGTCAAACCCGAAATGCAGAACTGGAGAAATCGATTCGTCGCGGTAGTCGGATCGCTTGCCGTCGCCGGCGCGATCACGGTACCCGCAGCCACCGCCGTCGCCGCCGGCGGTAAGAGCACCCAGACCGAGGCCATCTGGGTCAGCTTCGATCCCGACGGCCAGACCGTTACGGTGAAGGTGAAGAAGCCCGGTCGAGGCGAAGATGCCAAGCGGCTCAAGCGGGGCAAGCAGGCCACCTTCAACGTCAAGGTCGAGGGCTCGGTACTCACCAAGACCACGGTCGCGGTCAACGGGAAGAGGGGCGAGCTGGTTGAGATTCCCGAGGGCAAGACGGTCAACGTCTATTGGAGGCCGGACGAGAAGGATCCCGAGGCGATGTTCGCGCGCAAGATCGATGTGATCTTCAGCGAAAAGGAGCTGGAGGAGCGCTGGAAGGTTGCTGACTGATTCGCGCGTCGCACGCCGACGCTCACTTCGAAGAGGGGGCCGAAACGACGTTCGACGCTGTTCAGCTGGTTTCGTCGCTCGGTTCGAGCGCGTTGCAGGGGTCGGGTGGCTTTTTCGAAAGAGCAGCTGAAGGGCGCGTACGCGCGTTGGGCAACCGGGGTGACGATCGTCACGGCTCGGGTCGGTGACCGGGTCCACGGCATGACGGTTTCTGCGTTTACGGAGGTTTCGCTCGATCCCCCGTTGGTGCTGGTGTGTGCCGATCGCTCGTCCAACACCCACCCATTGATCGCCGAAGGTGGCGTGTTCGCCGTCAACGTGCTGTCCGCCAGCCAACAAGCGCTCTCCGATCTCTTCGCTTCGAAGAAGGACGAAGAGCGTCGCTTTGTGGATCTGGACTACGAGACTGGCGAAACGGGCGCTCCGTTGCTTCCCGGCGCGATCGCTCAGCTCGACTGCCGGGTGACGGCGGTCCACGAGGCCGGCGACCACTTGATCTACGTCGGAGAAGTCGTGGACGTGCGCCTCTCGGGGGGCCCGCCGCTGATCTTCTACGACCGCGGCTACCGGAGCTTGGCCAGCTAGCTGGCCTGGACGGCCTCGGGCCGTCGCGGACGCGTTGCGGGGGACGCGTTACGCCGCGCGCTCCATGGCGTCGGAGTAGTCACCGGTGCGTGCAGCGCCGTTGCAGCGCGCGCGGTGCAGATAGGCTTGCTGGGCGGCGGGGACGTTGGCTGGGCTGCCCGCCCAGGCCTTGAGCGGCGCCGCCTGCAGTGCGCGGCCATAGGAGAAGCTCAGCTCCCAGGGGCCGCCGCCGAGTTGGTTCATCGCATTGAGGTGCGCGGTCGACTTCTCGTCGGTCTGGCCCCCGGAGAGGAAGACGATCCCCGGAACTTCTGCCGGAACCGAGTTGTGGAGGCAGCGCAGCGTGGCCTCCGCGACCTGCTCGACTCCCGCCTGCGTCGGACAGGTACTCCCCGACAGCACCATGTTGGGCTTCAGCACGATCTCGTCGAGTGGTACCCGCTGTGCGTAGAGCGCGGCGAAGACGTGCCGTAGCGCGCGTTCGGTCACCTCGTAGTAGCGCTCGATCGTATGAGAGCCGTCCATCAGGACTTCGGGCTCGACGATCGGCACCAGGCCTCCCTCGACACAGAGCGCCGCGTAGCGGGCGAGTGCGTGCGCGTTGACGTCGATGCAATAGTCGCTCGGAATTCCCTCGTCGATCGCGATGACGGCACGCCACTTCGCGAAGCGAGCACCTAGCTGGTGATACTCGGCCACGCGGTCACGCAAGCCGTCGAGGCCCTCGGTCACCTTCTCGCCGGGAGCAAAGGGCAGATCCTTGGCGCCCTTGTCGACCTTGATGCCCGGCAGGATTCCCTTCTGGGTGAGCATCGCGGGAAAGGGCGTTCCGTCCGAGGCGTTCTGACGGAGTGTCTCATCGAAGAGGATCACCCCGCTGATGAACTCCTCGGCGCCCTTGGTTGCAAATAACATCTCGCGGTAGCTGCGGCGATTCTCTTCCGTCGACTCGACCTGAATCGAATCGAAGCGCTTCTTGATCGTCGGGGAGCTCTCGTCGGCCGCCAAGATTCCCTTGCCGGGGGCGACCATGGCGCGCGCGATGGATGAAAGTTCGGACACAGGGGATTCCTTTCACGGAAATGCGGGTTCACGCCGAAGGGCGCCCGGGCGCGGAAACCCGCTCAATTTGGCCTCGAGAGGCAGAGGTGTCAAGCAGCAGCCGGGTCGCCGGCCTATGATAGGCTTTCGGAGTGCAGCCCGTTCATCTGATCGTCTATTCCGACTATCTCTGACCCTGGTGTTTCAACGCGGCGGTTCGCCTGCGTCGCTTGGAAGAGGAGTTCGGGGAAGATCTGCGCCTCGAGTGGCGCAGCTTCCTGCTTCGGCCCCGGCCCTCGGCGCGACGCGACATTGCGAAATTTCGCAGCTACACCCAATCCTGGCTGCGCCCGGCCAGCGAGGAGGACGCTCCGGAGTTTCGCCCCTGGCAGGGCGACCAGGGCCCGCCTTCCCATAGCGTTCCGGCGCATCAGGTCGCCAAGGCGGCCGCGCGACTTGGGGAAGCTGCTTTTCGTCGAATCCACGACCGCTTGTTGCGAGCCTACTTCCAGGAGTCCCTGGACATCAGCGACTCTGCCACACTGCGGTCGCTGTGGCGGGAGGTGGGTCTAGCCGATCATGCCTTCGACGCTCGCGAAGATCCCGCTCTGCTCGAGTGCATTCTCGACGAGCACAACGAGGCGCTCGGAATGGGCGCGAACGGGGTGCCCGCGGTTCGTAGGGCGGATCAGGCCCTCCCGATCGTTGGAGCGCAACCCTACGAGACCTATCGGCGCTGGGTCGCGAGAGCGCTAGAGGCCGGGGGCAGCACCGAGACTCCAGTATCGCCCTGAGTCGTCGGTGTCGCGCCGGTCTCTCGGGTGGTGCGGCAGAGAGGATTCGAACCTCCA
>CAXMOC010000128.1:0-4619 GCA_964194865.1 uncultured Opitutales bacterium
CCGACGATCTGGATCTTCTCGGTGATGTGGTAGAAGGGAACCAGCGCCAGACCGATCAGATCGCTCTGGGTGCCGTAGCCGATGCCCCCGGATAGATCCGAGCGAAAGCCCCAGGCCCCGGTGTCGAATCGAAAGTGCAACGACACCACGTGAGCGAGCTCCCGCGTCGATACATTGTCCTCATCGGCCTCGTTGAAGACGTAGTTCAGGGTGAGGAGAGATTCGGGCACGCCCAGCCGTCTCGAGAAGTCGTGAGCGAGGCTGAGGAGCATGAAGACACCGCCGTCGAGGGAGCCGAACTCCTCGGTCGTACTCGAGGAATAGACGCCCCCGAGATAGCGCCAGGCCTCGACCCTGCCCGATGCGTTGATGCCGGTGTGGTACTCGACGGGAAACCAGAGGTTGTTCGAGACGTTGTTGCGTTCGAGCGTAAGCAGGTTCCGCGAGGAGGTCGCACCGTCGAGGGTGAAGGGCGCGGACATCTTCCCCAGCTTCAGCTCGAGGGCCTCGCTGGGAGCCCAGGCCAGGTAGGCATCGGTCAATCCCTCGTAGGCGTCGTCGTCACAGTTCTCCCCCGCGTCGCAAGTCGTGTCGATGTCGACTTCGACGTGTACGATCAGATCGGCGAGCCAATGCGACTTGAGGCCCAACCGGAGTCGGCGAACCTGCGGTTCGCTGTAATCGCCCTGGTTCGACTCGAAGAGCGGAAAGTCGACCTGGAGGCGCCCTCGAAAGGCGAGCTTCTCGAGAACTGGGTTGTCGGGGTCGTTGTAGAGGGTCGCGAATCCCCAAATCCGATCGAAGAGCCGCGTCGAAGAAAAGGGCTGCGCGGCGGCAGACCCCCCCGAATCCGCCGGGTCGGGCGGTGCGGCGCTGGCGACGCCGCACAGGCTCAGCAGAAGCGCGAAGCTGGTGCAGAGATGATCGAGCACCGCCTCGCGAGCCTGCCTCGCGCCGACTGAGGGGATCAAGGTACTCACCTGGGTATTCGGCTCTCCGCCGGAATCGGCACTCGAGATCGACCCGGGCTGACCGTCGAATTCCGCGAGTTCGGCGGCCTGCCTCATCGATGGGGGCGACGCGGTGCGGACCGCGCAGGTCGGCACGTGCGATTTTAGTGAGGGTCGTCACGGAATGCTCGCGGCGTTCGCCGTTAGCATTGAGGATATGCCGAAAGGCAGCGACACATCGAGGGGGTGGGAGATGGGAATCAAGGACATCATCAATCGAGTAAACGAGCAGCCGGCCGGGGCAACCGTGACGACCCAGGCGACGCCGCCCGGGCCGCAGCACGCTGCTCCGGTTCGACCGGCACGCACGGTCGGGCCCTCTACCTGTATCGACGCCAGCACGGAGTTGCAGGGAACGCTTCGCTGCCGCGAAACGCTCCGCATCGACGGCCGCGTCGACGGAGCGGTTCACTGCGACAAGAATGTCATCATTGGAGAAGAAGCCACCGTGCTCGCGACCATCGAGGCCAGCGAAGTCACGGTCTCGGGCGAAGTGAAGGGTGACATCACCGCAGACCGCAAAATCACCTTGGACGGCACTGCCCGCGTGATCGGCGACCTCTGCACGCCAGGGATCGTGATCGAGGAGGGCGCCAAGCTCGAGGGCCGGATCATGATCGGCTCGGACGCCATTCCCGAGGTGAAATCCCAAACCGAGCGGCGCAGCCAGCCGAATCCGGCGTCTGCCTCGAGCGGATCCAAGCCAGTGCCCAAAGCGTCACCGCCGCCTCCCAGCTCGTAGCGACGCGCTGCGACCTCGGCGACGCCGACGCCAAGCGCGTTTCGCGCGGGGCGCCGTAGCCCCGCGAGTTCGTGGTTGGGCCGTCACGGACTCGAGCCCTCGGGGCATCAGCGAGCCTCGGGGAGCAACCGCCGTTCACGCTTGACGACTGTTCTGAGGCCAGCGCAGGAAGGGGGGCTCGCTCCGAAAAGGCGCCCGTCAGCTCTTGCGCCGCTCCCGCAGCGTAGCGATGGCTGCAGCGACCCGTTCGGCGTGGTGTTCGAGGTCGATGAGCGGGTAACCCGACAGATCGAGCGAGGTGAGCGGCGGAGCGGCAGGCGCTCGGGTGGCTGGAACCGGGGACACCTTGCTCGGTCCGGGGACGTCGCAGGCCAGCTGCGCAACGGCGTCCGCCAGCAGACATGTCTCCTGTCCCGGTTTCTCGAACTCCATGGCGAAGCCGTCTGCCGTGTGGCGCACCACGTTTCCAGTGATCTCGGAAGGTTCTGCTTGATTGGGAAGCCACACGTAGAGCGCGACCGGTAGGCCAATCGCCGGCCACGGCTCGGGGGACTGGAGCCGCGCGCCGGACGAGGAGATCTCGGTGAGAATCGCCGGGCCGCCACCCTTGTCGTCGGAGAAGAGCGCGTGGAACCGCATCTTGACGCGGGCGCCGCGGCGCTTGCCCGGTTCGCTCATCGTACCTCCCCCACACGCCGAAAAGCTTGGCGACCTCTGAATCGGAGGAACGGCGCACGCACTGAAACCGCCCTTCCGAGGTGTCGAGCCATCCCGCTGCTCCAGCGTGCGAGCGGCGGCGCCTCGAACGCGATGGTGGGGGGCGATGACCGCCCTCACACCGATCGAAGCGTGCCCGACGAATCCCGCGAGTGACCGAATTCAATGATGGAAGCGCAGGCTTCGCTCGCTGGTTCGCCGTTTCCTTGGCTGTCAGTCGTAATACAGCGGAGCCTTTTTCAATTTCTCGAATCCGGCAAGGTCGTGTTCGATCCAGAAATCCGATCCGGTCTCCTCGAGCATCTTCTCGACTTTTTCCATCGATTCGAGCGTCATCTCGGCGTCGTAGTTGAACTCGGGCGCGATTCTCTTCTCGCGGCTGATGCGGAAGTGATACAGATCGCCCGACAGCGCGATCGGCCCCGAATTGGGAAGATCGAGGAAGAGCACCTGGTGGCCCGGAGTATGTCCGGGCGCCGAGACGATGCGCACGCTCCCATCTCCGAACACATCGTGATCGCCATCGATGATCAAGCGATTCGCTTGCTTGAGATTGCTGTAGAGCGCCGGCTCAAAGAACGGAACGGTCATCGGATCTGCGAAGGCCGCCTCGAACTCGGGCTTTTGGATGATCAGCGTTGCTCCATCGAGTTCATTGGCCACGCCGCAGTGATCGAAATGCAGATGCGAAAACGCAGCATAGTCGAAGTCGCTCATCGTAAGGTCCATGTCCGAAAGCTGATCGGCGAAGGTTCTGTCCATGCGCAGGTTGGAGCCATCGACCATGTGCCAGCCTTCCACATCCGCGGTGCTCGAGGGCAAACCGCCATCCCAGAGCAGGCGACCCTCGTCGTGTTCGATGATGTAGCAGGGCACGATCAATTCCCGGACATCGGTTTCGTCCTCGCCGATGCCGAACAGCTCGATCGTATCGAACCTGATTTTTCCACAATCGAATACGTAGAGTTTGACCGAGGCTTCGGCGGAAACCTCCGAGCGCTCACTGCCGCCACAGCTGATCGCAATCAATGCCGAGAAGCACGAGATCGCAATGAATCGTTTCATGTTTTCTCCTTACTCCGGACCTGACTCACTACCAGCCTGGGGCGAGGCAATTGAGTCCGATACGGGGAATCGCCGTGAACTCCCCGATTCCTCCGCATGGAAAGAAATCGGGTGTCGCCGCGTCCACGCAAGCAGCGCCACATCGTTCGCGTTGCCCACCCGCTCGACGAGAGCGGCAGCGACCGTGCGGTTCGCCGACCTCACCACCCCTCGACCGCGCCCTCACAACGGACTCACGCCCCGGCCGCTGAGGTGCACGCCGTCGACCCGGTGGTTGTAGTGCTGCTGGCCGGGAATGTAGTAGATGCGATGTCCAGCCGCGCGGTGATGTTCGAGGCGCGCGCGGTCGATCGTGTACACGATCTCGACGCCGGGGTTGTCCGCGCCCAGGTCGGCCCACATCACCCGGAACTGAGGCTCGAGCCAGCCCGCTACCACCACGCTGCGCCCAGGCAATGAGTTCGCCCGCTCGACCAGCGTCGTCAGCCGCTGCGTGCGTCGCTGGCGCTCCAGCTGAACCTGGAGGAGCGGACTCGACTCCGCGGAGCCGACGCGGAAGTGCGGATCCCACTCCACCCGAGGCACGAAGGCCGCAACCGCGAGCGCCGCGCAGACTGCGCGGAAGGCGCCCGAAGGCAGCAGGCGCGCCAGCAGCAGCACGCCGAACGCGACCGCGGGAATCAGGTAGCCGAGCTCGAAGGGATAGACGGCGTAGAGGGCGGAATACACCAGCACTCCGACCAGCGCCGCGCGGCCCATACCGCGGCCGCCCTCGATCACCGGTGAGGAGCCTCGCAGGGCGCGCGAGGCGAGGCCGCCCAGCCCGAACAGCAGGACCGCCGCGGCTCCGAATGGGCCGAGGAGCTCCGCGGGTGCGTCCAGCAGCCCTCGCAACCCGTCCGCATGGCTCTCGGCGAGCTTCCACGGTCTCAGGCCGTGGCGCACCAGCGCCGGAGAAAAGAACAGGATCGAGCTCACGGCGGCGGCGCCGACGAGCCTGGGCCACGGGCCTCGGAGCCGTTCGCCAAGAGGACGCGAGGCCCCCGCGCATAGCAACAGCGGGAGCAGGGACGCCAGCGAGGTGA
>CAXMOC010000129.1:0-2777 GCA_964194865.1 uncultured Opitutales bacterium
CCGGGCTCCCCGTCGTACTCGACGCCCCAGTTGGTACACAACTATGTGGGCAGCCACATGAGATGACTGATGATGTCCGAAGGGTAAGGAATGGATAACGAAACTCACAACCACTTAAAGTGGTATTTGAGCCCCCCGGGCGTGCTTGTTCTCTTGTTCGTCGTTTTGGGCCCCTTTGCCCTACCGCTGCTTTACAAAAGCCCTAAATTCAACAAAGTACAAAAAATTGTATTGACGATCGTGGTGTCTATTTAGTAAGCGCTTAGCGAAGCGCGTCGTTGCGTAGCTGGATGTGGTGAGGCAGGAGTGCCTCGATGTGTTCGAGGGTTTCGGCCTTGGGGAGTTCGGCGAACAGGTGCTGGAGATAGGCGAAGGGCTCGATCGCGTTGGCCTTCGCCGTTTCGATCAAGCTGTAGAGGTTCGCGCTGGCAGAGGCCCCGGCGACGGTATCGGCAAACATCCAGTTTTTGCGGCCGACGGCGAACGGGCGGATCGCGTTCTCGACCGCGTTGGTGTCGAGGGGAACGTGTCCGTAGTCGAAGATCCGAACGAGCTTCGGCCACTGCCCGTCGAGGTACGCGAGCGCCTTGCCCGTCAAGCTCTGCGGCACGACTGACCCGAGCGCCCGGTCGAGCCATTGGCGTAGCTCTGCAACGACGGGCAGCGACTGCTCCTGGCGCGCCCGCAACCGCTCCTGCGGCGACGCCTCCTTCACCGTGTCCTCGAGGGCGTAGAGCTTCTGGATGAAGCGCAGGCCGGCCTGCGCCTGGCTCTGCTTCGCGCTGCGCTTCGCTCCCTTCTTCCGGTTCGTGCCGTGGCCCTTGAGGGCATCGGTGAACTTGCGCCGCGCGTGCGCCCAACACCCCACGTGGACGATCCCCGGCTCGCGTCCGACGGCGCCGTAGCCCTCGTAGCCGTCCGTCTGGAGCACGCCCTCGAAGCCCTCGAACAGTCGCTTGGGCACCTCGGCCGAGCGGCTCGGATCGTACTCGTAGAGCACCAGCGGATGGGGCGGCCCGCCGCGTTGCACCCATACGTAGGACAGGCTCTCTGCCGCCTTGCCCGGCTCCTTGAGCACCTGGAAGCGCGACTCGTCGCACTGCACGAACCCGCGGGCCAGGATGTCTTCGCGCATCAGGTTGATGAGCGGCTGCACCAACTCGCCGGCCTTCACCATCCACGAGGCCAGCGTGGCCCGCGACAGCTGGACGCCGATGCGGCCGAGCATCTGCTCCTGGCGGTAGAGCGGCAAGGCATCGGCGTACTTCGACACGGCGACAAAGGCCAACAGCGAGGCCGAGGCCAGGCTCTTCGGGATCGGCTGCGGCGGCGCGGGAGCGATCCGCACCCCCGTCTTGCACGCGGGGCAGCCGTACTTGGGCCGGATGTGAACGAGCACGCGGGCCGTGGCCGGGATGAACTCGAGCTGCTCGTAGCTCTCGCGAGCGATCTCGACCAGCGGCGTCCCATCGGCGGGGCAGACCTTCTCGCCGTCGGGCAGGTCGTGAACGATCTCTTCGCGCGGCATCCACGACGGCAGCCGCCGTTGACCTCGCGGGGTGCGTGTATGGGCGGCGACGGGGACGTCGGGCTCCGGCTCCGTGTCCGGTTCGCTCGAGGCCCGCTGTTCGGCTTCGTTGAACAGGCCCAGCTGATCGCGGCTGGCCCGTTCGCTGCTCTTGCCGAAGCGCTGGCTGCGCAGCAGCCGGATGTACTCGCGCAGCTGCGTGATCTCGCTGTCGCGCTCTTCGACCGCAGCCCCGAGGTCGCTCACGAGCGCGTGCAGGCTTGCAACATCGTCCGGAAGATCGGAGGTCCCCACCACGCCATGGAGCCTAACAACTTATGCGCACCCGTGCACTAGCGAACCGCTGTAAAGGACAGCTCCGCGTGGGGCCGAAGCCGGAACACGTCGATCCCATCCAGCAGCCAGTTGAGCTCGCGGCCCGTGACCTCGAACACGTCCGCCTCGCCCTCGCGCGGCCAGGGGAACCGATCCTTCTCCAGCCGCTTCTGCCACAGTACGAACCCGTTGCGCTCCCAGACCAGGAGCTTCACCTGATCCCGTCGGCGATTGCAGAACCCGAACACATGCGCCGAGAACGGATCGAGCTCGAGCTCTTCCGCCACCAGGATCGACAGCCCGTTGATCGCCTTGCGGAAGTCCACCGGCTCGCGGCACAGCGATACCACCACCGTGTCGTTCGGGCGCATCACGAGACGAGGCCGATCAGCTCGCGCAGCGCGTCGCCCTCGGGGGCCTCGCTCCACTCGAGCAACGCACCGCTCGCAAGGCGAACCCGAAGCGAGACGGCCGGTCGAGCCGTCTCCGAGACGGCAACCCGGGTGAACCGAGGCGGCGACGGACCCCGCGCCGCCGCAGGGGCGATCAAGCCGCAGGCCCGAAGTTGGCGCTTCGCTTCGTACAACGAGTGCTCCGACAACCCGAGCCGCTTCGCGTACGCCTTGACCGGCTCGCCCTTCCGCTCCGCCGCCCGTAGATGCCTCAGCCAATCACGCAGACGCTCGCTCAGCTCCTGCTCGGTCTTCGCAACGGGACTTCGCCGTCGTACCGCCATCCGGGACCTCCTGATCCTTCAAGGAGGCCACAACCTGATCGATCACGACGACGAGAGAAACACGCTCTTCGCTAAGCGCTTACCCAGTATCGGCGGTCCCACGCTCGGTCACTTCGATGGCGCAATTGACGAGGTCGCCTTCTACGACCGGGCGCTGTCGGCCGGCGAGATTTTCCTCTTGATGGACGCCTGCCCGAC
>CAXMOC010000130.1:0-15370 GCA_964194865.1 uncultured Opitutales bacterium
ATCACCCCGTTCTTCCCCACACGACGCTGGCGGAACCAAGCGGGACCAGGGCTCTCTCGCACGATGCGCCGCGCACACCACAACATGACCGGACTGAGCAGGACCAGTCCGAGCGACGCGCCGACGATGTCGATCAGACGCTTGATCGGCTCGTAGAGCCGGTGAACCTGCTGGCGTCCGAGCCGCACGAGCGGCAGGTCGTCGACGAGATCGATCGGCGTGCCAGCCGTGAGCACCTCGAAGAGGTTCGTTACGACACGAAAGGTAATTCCGAGATCCTCGCAATCGAGGACCAGCGACAGCATCCGCGTGTGGTTCAAGGACGGCATCGCGACGAACACTTCCTTCACGCGTTCGCTGGCGGCAATCTCGCGAAGATCATCGATATGCCCGAGGACGGGGCGGTTGGCGACGTCCTTTCGCTCCTCTGCGTGGGTGTCATCGACGAAACCGACGACGTGATACCCGATCTCAGGGTGATCCTGGAGTTTCTGAAGCAGTCGAATGGCGGAAACACCGGTACCTGCGATCAGTACGGGAACGTCATGCTCCCCAGATCTTCGCATGCGCTCTTCGATGCGGTGGAAGGCCACCCGACTCACGCCCTGTAGGACGAGGTTGAAGCCGGCGCAAGCCAGCACGACCACTCGGCCGAAGTGGAGCTCGCGAAAGAAGAAGCTGATCGACGCCACGACCAGCAAGCCCAGGGCCGCTCCCCGAAACAACGTCTGGAATTCTTCGACCAGGGTAGTCATGCGGGTGCTGCGGTAGATCCCGAAGATCCAGCAAGAGAGAATCCATGGGCCTACTACCAGCGGCAGCGCGCGAAGGTAGACCTCGAAGGGGTTGATGTTCGAGCCCATCACATCGTTGAGCACGTAGCGCAGCACGTAGGCGCCAAGCCATCCGAGCGATACCAGGATGGTGTCCGCGAAGACGTGCAGGCGGCGCATCGCCCTCAGATCTGCTGTCGTCATCGCTGGATTGGGCCCCTCGAGGCGAGCGACCATTAAGGCCCACGCAGAGTTCGAAAATCGGCGCGCAGGTAGCGTTGCTTGAGGCAACTCCCGGCATCGCCAGAGCGGAAATCTGCGACGAGCCTGGAATTCCGACGACGAGTCGCCGGGGCTAAGTCCCACAGACGAAACGACCGATGAGAAAAAGCGCCCAAGGATCCCGGCTCTGGACGCCCTGCCTGCACACGGCTGGGGCGACTGGACGGCGGGCCCGGTCTGGCGGTATCCGGCCCGCTGGGCTGGCTGGCTCCGACGACTGCTCAGTACGAGGACGCAACGGTGAAGAAGGTGGTCCTTGTCGAACATTGCGCCGATCGCAGCGCTCCGATCGCCCCGCTGAGGCCGCACCGCTGGCTGCGCGCGCGCACCCAACTCCAAGGTTTCGATCCCCTCGACATCGCGACGATTGACAACTCCGCGGGATCGCCCCGATCGATGCGGCGCCCAGCGTGAGGCGCATCGAGCCCATCACCGGCGACGACGAACGCCCGTTCTGGTCGGTCATGATTCCGACGCGCGACTGCGGGCCCTGGCTGGAGGCGTCTCTCTCCAGTGTCCGTGATCAGGACCCTGGCCCGGAGAAGATGCAGATCGCGGTAGTCGACGATGCGTCGGACGGCGACCTCGCACAGCAGATCACTCACCGTATTTTCGGCGAGCGCGCGGAATACCATCGCCACCCGGTATCGCTCGGAATTGCGGGCAATTGGAACGCCTGCGTCGATCTCAGCCGTGGGCATTGGGTACACATCCTCCATCAAGACGATCTGGTCTTTCCCGGGTTCTACGAGCGCCTGGAGCGGGCAGCGCACGTGGTGCCGGAGGTCGGCGCAGCCTTCTGCCGAAATTGGACCATCGATCGCGACGGTGCTCGGACGGGAATCTCGGCGTTGGAGCGGGACACGGCCGGACTCTGCAGGGATTGGCTGGAGCGGATCGCCGAGTCGAATCGCGTGCAGTGTCCAGCGGTCGTGGTTCGCCGGCGCTGCTACGAGCAGCTCGGTGGCTTCCGAAGCGATCTCTCGTTCACGCTGGATTGGGAAATGTGGGTGAGAATCGCGAGTCGCTGGCCCTTCTACTACGAGCCCGAGCCGCTGTCAGCCTTCCGCATCCACTTTGACTCGGAGACTTCGAGACTGTGCCGAGACGGATCGAATGTCGCAGACCTGCTCTCTGCCATCGAAATCATCAACGGCCAGCTTCCCCCCCAGCGCAGGAGCGCGTTGCGCGATCGGGCTCGCCGCTATTGCGTCCGTCATGCGCTCGGCTGGGCACGGCGGCTGCTGAACGCGAAGGAAACGGCGGCCGCCCGCATCCAGCTCCGAGCGGCGTTGGAGCTGGACCCGATGCTGCTCATGCGCGCTCATGTCTGGAACCTGTATCGCCAGCTCGCATTCGGCTTGCTCCGAGATCGAATCCGGCGCGCAGATGGCTGAGAAACCGATGGAGCCTGCGGCCGGCCCTGGAACTTCGGCGCATGGCGAATTCCCTGCCGAGTTCGATTGGGAGGTGGTGGTCGCGTCGCCGTGTTGGGTATTGAACGGAGTGAACACTTTCTCCGAGCGACTCGTCGGCGGATTGATCGAGCGAGGTGTCCGCGCTCACGTATTGCTGACCGGCTCGAGCGAGGGGAATGTCAAGCCCCTACCGCTTCCGAACGACATTCCGATCCGGCGACTGCCCGTCGATCCATCGAGCAGCTGGCACGCTCGTTGGGAGGGAATGCTCGAATACCTGAACGAACGGGCTCCCTGTATCTACATTCCGAATCACGATTACGCGTACTCATGTATAGCGCCCGCTCTCCAAGACGACGTAGTCGTGGTTGGAGTGGTCCACAGCGACGATCCGGAGCACTACGCGCATGCGCGAGCGCTGGGCCGATATTGGAACGCAACGGTGGCGGTCAGCCGGGCCGTTGATGAGGAGCTCCGGGCCATGCAGTCCGGCTGGGAAGCACGCGTGAGTCTGATTCAGCATGGCGTCCCGGCTCCGAGGGAGCTGCCGCGCCGTCGCGTCGCCGATCGACCGCTGCGGATCATCTACGTGGGCCGCCTGGTTCAGAGGCAGAAGCGTGTCTTGGACCTGCCAAAGATCATGGCGGGACTCAACGAGCGAGGCGTTCCGGCAACGCTTACGGTAGTCGGCGGAGGAGCGGATCACGAGGCGTTGGAGTCTGCAATCGACGCGGCCGGCGAATCGGGAAACACACGCTTCCTGGGAATCCTGTCTCCTGGGGAGGTCACCCGTGAGCTGCTGGACCACGATGTGATGCTGCTCGTGTCGGATTTCGAAGGAATGCCTACGACGGTCCTCGAGGCCATGGCGTCCGGATGCGTTCCGGTAGTCACGGCGATTCGAAGCGGCATCCCCGAGCTGGTGGAGGATGGCGTCAGCGGATGCACCGTAGCGGTTGGCCACATCGAGGGCTTCGTGGAAAAGCTGGCCAGGCTCGCGCGGGAGCCTCAGAGTCGTGAGCGGCTTTCGGCTGGGGCCTTCGAAGCGATCCATTCCGGCGGCTTCACGCGAGAGGCAATGACGGACCGCTACATCGATCTCTTCCGTCGCATCGCGAAAGAGCAGGCGGACGGCTCCTATCGGCGACCCCGCGGTCAGATCGTCCCCCTACCCTGGACGCGCCCCAGCTGGAAGGACCGACTTCCGAACGGACTCCGACGCGCGCTGTCGCTGGCTCGCCAGGCACTGGGGACGTGAACCCTTGAAGATCGCCTGCTTCTTGCCCTGTTTTCCCGTGGTCTCCCAGAACTTCATTCTGGGCCAATTGACGGGCTTGATCGATCGCGGCTGCGAGATCGACATCTTTGCCCACAGTCCTGGAGACCCCTCCAACGCCCATCCCGACGTCGCGCGCTACGGGCTGCTCGAAAGAACACACTACTGGGCGCCCACCCGCAGCCGAGCCCGACGCCTCGCCCGCTATCTGCGCCAGATCGCGGCGCGAGCGTGGAGCGAGCCCCGTCCGTGGCTTCGAACGCTCGATCCGCGCCTTGGGCGCGGCGCCCTCGGTCTGACGTTGATGTACGCCGCGGCGCCGCAGCTGCAGCGCGACCGTTACGACATCTTCCACTGCCACTTCGGAAATGCAGGAGAGACCCCCGCACTGCTGCGAGATTGTCTAGGGCTGCGGGCGGGCCTGGTGACGACATTCTACGGCCACGATGTCGGGCGCTACCCGCGCATGCGCGGTCGGGACTGCTACGCGCGACTGTTCTCGCGCGGAGATCTCTTCCTGGCTCTTTCAGCTTCGATGCAGGATCGACTGGTCGAGCTCGGCTGCCCCGAGGCGAAGCTAGGCCTACATCACCTCGGCGTGGACGGCGACGCGATCGCGTTTCGTCCTCGGAGCATCCAGCTGGGCGAAACGGTGCGCGTGGCTTGCAGCGCACGGATGGTTCCGAAGAAGGGATTGGAGTACGCGATCCGCGCTCTGGCGAAGCTGCGCGAGCGGAAGCTCGACGTAGAGCTGCACCTCGTGGGTGACGGTCCCGAGCGACGCAGCCTCGAGACCCTGATCGGCGACCTCGAGCTCCACGACCGCGTGAAGCTGTACGGTGAGGTGAGTCAGCCCCAAGCCGTCCGCGTGATGGAGCGCTGTCATCTCTTCGTGCAGCCGAGCGTAACGGGCAGCGATGGCGACGAAGAGGGGACTCCGACCGCCATCCTGGAGGCGATGGCATCGGGCATGCCTGTCGTCGCTACCCGCCACAGCGGAATCTCCGAACAAGTCGAGGACGGCGTGTCTGGCTTCTTGGTCCCCGAGCGCGACGTCCAGCGTCTGACCGAGCGCCTGGCGGAGCTCGTCCTTCGACCGGATCTCTGGCCGTTGCTGGGAAGACGAGGCCGGAGCCGCGTCGAGGCCGACTTCGACCGCGGAAAGCAGAGCTCTGCGCTGCTCGATCACTATCGACGCGTGTTGGATCAGAAGAGGATGGGGCCGAACCGATAGCCCGCTCCTCTCGAAGGCTGCCGCGTGGTGACACACACGCCTACTTCCCAGAGGTCGACCGCGATCCGGACCCGATCATCCCGTTGGATACGACGCCAAGCCGTCGTCATTTCCTTCGACCAGCGGATGTCGTCGAATACGATCAATGCCCCCTCGCTCGAGCACTGCCAGATTGCATCGAAGTACGCGAGCGTGGGACCGCAGCGATGGTTGCCGTCGATGAACGCGTAGTCGACGACTCCCTCCGAAAGCACGTCTTCGAGGCAGTCTTCGAAGGAGCCCGGGATGAAATCGATGTTCGAGAGTCCAAGCGAACGACTCAATCGCCTGGCTATCTCGATCCGGCGGGTCGACGTCTCGAGCGTCGTCAATCGTCCCTTGCCGATGAGCGCCAATGCCGCCGCCTGGTAGGCCGCCGAGATCCCTACGTTCGTCCCGAGTTCGATGCAGCGGTTGGGTTGATGAGCGCGCACCAGAAGATGCAGCAGCGTCGCCGCCTTTCGCGACTTGCTGACGCGACACGCCGCTCCGACCGAGACCCCGATGTCATGGGAAACGTCGAGATCTCCCGGCTCGGGTGCCAGCGCCTGCTCACAACTCAAGAGCTCACGGCGCTGGGCTTCGATCCGATCGATCCATTGCCCAGAACCCGCTTCGAGCGGCGCGTGAACGCGCTGAACGACCCGCGCGATCCGCTCCCCATCGTCGCCCGAAAGGCGCCCGAGCCGCGCCAGCCTCGCCGCCGAAAGCAGCCCACCCAGCCTTCGGTTCGCAGCGTTCAGCGTCCGGCGCACAGGGACACTCAAACGGCCTCTGGCGCGAGCCGCGCCCAGCGAGCGAAGAAGCTTCCGAACAGCGGCATGTCGCGTAGACCACGGCGCCAGTCGAGTTCGACGGGTGCGAAGGGAGAGCAGAGGAAGAAGAGACCCAGCAGGAGAACCGACGGGGCGAACGACACATCCATCGTCAGATAGGTGACGAAGTGAAAGGAGATCAAACCCAGCGCCCAGGGTCGCTGTATCGATGGACGAAACGCCACCCAGAGCGCGAAGGCCTGGAGATACATCGCGAACAGGAACGGCAGCCAGCCGAGGCTCGGAACCGCGATCATGGCTTCGCCGAGAATGCTCTCGCTTTCCGTCTGCGCCAGACGGTGCGCGATGTGATACGAGAGGGCTTCGGGCGCGAAGCTGTGAACCTCCCCACGGAGCATCTGGGGAATGACCCCCGTGATCTTGTGGAAGCCAGCCATCGAATAGAAGACGAGCTGCATCGCCTGGGCGCTCCAGAACGCATTCAGGTAGCGCTGTCTGTGCGCTCGAGACCGCGCGATCTGTGATCGCGCGCCGTCCGGCAGGAAGATCAGCAGAAGCGCGCACAGGATCCAGGCGTGCCAGGCATGGCCGATCTTCCCGAATGAGTTGAGGAGGGCGTGGTAGAGGAACAGCCCGAGAAAAGCGCTGATCCGGGCGGATCGACGATGGGGTAGAAAGGCGGCTGCCAGTGCGCCTAGGACGACCGTCGCCATGATCCCGTGGACCGCGGTTTCGATTCCCAGCCACGGAACCCAGAATACCGGCCAGAGGGGATCGATCTCCCGAATCTCCGAGAGCCCTCGCCACCAAAGCATGTATTGGAAGACGGCGAATAGATTGCAGGCGTAGAACAGCCCCACGATCGTGTAGGCGCGATCGAAAGCGCGCACCTGCCTGGGAAATACTCCCCTCGTCGCCTCCTGGCGCGTACCAAAGAATCCGCGAACCTGACGAAGGAGCCTCACGAGACTCCACCCGAGTAGACGTACTCGCTGATCGGCGTCGACTCGATCAGCTCGCGGCTGCGCCGAAACTCGAGTGGCAGGTAGACCCTCCGAATCACGCGGTAGCGCACTGGAGCATTGGATCCGCGTAGGTAATGCCGCTCGAAGAGCTCACGTGAGCTCGACACCTCGCTCACATCGCCCTGTTCGAGCGCCTTCCCCAATTTGAGGATCACGTAGTTCGCAGCGATTACCCCCGCACCGGTCAGCTGCCCTCGGGCCTCGTGAAACGGCAGTGGAGGCTGCCGTGATTCTCCGTTCAGCTCCAGAATTTCGACCGCGTAGTCGGTCACAGTGTTCGGGACGTAACAGAACATCGTCCATGAAAAGACTGGGAACACCTCGCCCGTGTCACGGGCGAAACGCAGAACACATCCCCCCGCGATGTAGAGGGCCAGGAGTACGCCCACGAACATCTGGTGTGCCCGGTAGCTACCCATGCTGGCTGCCGTCCCGAGCCCAGTACTCGCGCGCGAAGTGGTACAGAAATCGCGGGCCGTGATAGAGGTAGCGATGCCATAACCGGCTGGGCTCACAGCACAGCCTAAACGCCCACTCGAGACCCGCGCGTTGCAACCAGCCGGGGGCCTGCGGCTTGCTTCCGGCGTGGAAATCGAAGGCGGCGCCGACGGCCACCATGACACAAGACAGTGATCTACGCTGGGCGGCAACCCAGCGTTCCTGTTTGGGGCACCCGAGACCGACGAAGAGAATCCGGGTTCCGGCGTCCGCAATGCCGCCCACCACCCTCGCTTCCTCTTCGGGAGTGAGCGGGCGAAATGGAGGCGAGAAGGCGAAGACGATCTTCAACTCCGGAAATCTCCGAGAAAATCGCAGGGCGAGTTCGTCCAGAACCTCGGGGCTACCGCCATAGAACCCCACCGAGAGCTCTCGCTCGCAGGCGACCTCGCAGACTGGCGCGAGCAGCGACGGACCGTAGACGCGTTGGGCTCGCTTCAGACCCAACAGGCGCAACGCCCAGACCAATGGAACGCCGTCCGGTGTCACCCGATCCGCCGAGTTGACGATTCGGCGGAACGCCGGGTCGTCGAAGGCCTCCATCACCATGTGAACGTTTGCAGCGAAGACCATGCCGCCGACCCCGGACGCAGCCAGGTTCGCGATTACGTTGGCAGTCTCGGCATAGCTCGTTCCGTCGACGCGCATTCCCAGCAGTAGCCGCGAAGGGCAGTCCTGGGTCGACGGATCGAGTCCGCCGCGAGATCCCGATGATTCGGCGGAGGCTTTCGCCACGAGTTGCGCGCTGCTCATCGCACCTGTTATCGGCCCGTGTCCGACTCCCATTGAGAGCTGGGGGTATACCCACCCACTCGAAGCAACCTCAAGACGAGCGGGTTCTCCTCCGATGTTTTGCCGAGGACCTTCGGAGGCGACGCGCCACCCATGAGCCGCTCGCGCTCCAGAGGCACGCTTCTCGCCCTGGCCCTGGGGGTCGGATGCGGGGCGCTGATCGCCAACACCGGCAACCGGATCGAATCCAAGCCGGAGCCCGGGCCCATGGGCGCGGCACTGATCGCGGATTCAGCCCGCTTCGACGAATTGCTCGCTGCGCTGGCGCAGCTGGAGGGCACGCCGATCGCGCGGCACGCTCGCAGCCTTCGAGCATCGCTTCCCGACTGCCCGAGGCTCGAGGGCTACGCGGCCAGCGGGCGACTCTCGGACCTGTTGCCCTCACTCGGCTGCAGCGCCCCCGTACCCGACCGAGCGGACCTCGAAGCGTTGCGAGCCGGACGAGATCTGTTGATCGCCCTCCCCGTTCCGGGCGGCCGACTGGTGGGAGCGCTCACGATCGACTCGAGCGGCGATCTGCTCCTGGATCTCACGCTGCCGCGAGCGATCGGCGAAGGGCTCGCCGGCCTGGCGCTTCCGGGCTCGGAGGCTCCCGGTCGGTCCGAGCTGAACGATTCCGGGACACTCATCCACGCGCGTATCCGAAGCGCCGAGCCGCTCGACCTGGCCAGCTGGGTCCCCCCCGACAGCCAAGGTGCGCGAATGTTTCGCCTAAAGAGCGAGCTGTTCGCGGGCCTCGTTCTCGACGACACCTGGGAGATCGCCGTCTATCTACCCACCGAGGGTGACTCGATGCCCCGGGCCGCACTCGCATTGAACTTCAAGCAGCGCTCGGCTGCAGTGGCCGCGATGGAGGACTTCATCGGCAAGCTGCAGGACTCGTGGCAGGTGAATCGGACCTTCTTCCGGATCGATTCTGCCGAGGGCGCGTGTCTGCTCGATCTTCGTCTGCTACCGGAGCTGGCGCCCTGCTACCTCGCCAGCGAACGGGCGCTGATCATCGGTTGGAACCCCGCCAGTCTCCACCAGGCCATGGCCGACCCACGCGGAGAGCTGTCGGGTCTCGGGGACAACGGCGGCGCCGTCATCCATCTCGAGCGGTTCGCAGAGGCGGATCGGATCCTCTCTCGAGCGCTCTCGGTGGAGGCCGCGAGCGCACCGCGCGCGTATCCCTGGAGCCGAGTCGTGGCGACTGGAGCGACGGCCAAGTCGGAGTATCGCCTGAAGCTTCGCTTCGAAGTCGGAGCCGGCACGTGATGGCCTGGCGGCTTGGCGGTTTGCTGCTCGCACTGTCCATGGCAGCCGGGTTGGGGGTCATCTCGATTCGGCTGGCCGACCGCCAGAGCGCCGTCTTCGACGCATGTGGTGCCGCGGAGACGAAGGATTTCAACCGGGCCCTGCAGCTCACGGACGGGATGGCGTTCGACGGGTCCAGCGGTCGCAGCGCGGCGGAGTGCCGTTGCGTAGCACTGCTCGGAAGCGGTCGAGCAGCCGAGTGCGAGTTGCTGATGGAGGGTGTTCTAGCGGATCCACGCTCCGAGGGCTGGTCACCCGGCCCGCGTCTGGCCGTCCACCTGATCCAGACACGTCGCGACGCCGGCCGCGCGCTGGATGCGGCCCGACTCGCGCGCCGCGCCGCTCGCCAGCACCCGAACAGCGGCGACCTCTTCTACTTGGAGCTTTCCACGCGCGCTGCCATCGAGGACGAAGAGGCCCTGCTTCGGGAACTCGCTGCGCGAATCGACCCGAAAGGCCCCGACGCGACCCGCATGCGGGTCAGTCTGGCGACCCGCTACCTGATCCGGGGCGATCCCACTGGTGCTCTCCGCGCCCTGGGAGATGGCCCTCCAACCGGACACCGAGACTCGAACGAACGCTGGTTCGACACGAAGGGCATGGCGTTCGCGCACGCACGCGACCTGGACGGCGTGCGACGAACTTATCAAGAGTGGCGACGGGCCGGCGGCTACCCGGCCGAGCTTCGCGCGCGCTACGCGCTTACGTTGAGCATCGTCGGTCTGGCAGATCCCGATCGCACGCCCACCGAGCTACTCCAGGATGCGCTTCTGGACATCGACGGGATCACTCACGAGCCCCTGATCGAGGCCGTCGCTACGCGATTGATCCTCACCCTCGTCGACGCCGGACAACAGAGCGAAGCCCTGGCCGCCTACGATCTCTACCGCATGCGCTTCGAGCTGGCGGGGCTCACGCGCGAAGAGCTGGTTCGCTCGGTCGCCCACCGTCGTCTCGCCAACACTCACAGAGCTCCGAGCGGAACCGTGCGCTTCTCGATCTCCGACTTTGCTCCCGGGTCTGCTCTGTTGGTCTCGCCGCCACCGGACCAACCCGTCGACGCCGATTACATCGTCGTTCCGATCCCAGCGTCCGGGGTGGTCGAGGTGACTCGGCCGCTCGGGACGGCACCGCTGCGCTGGGTGGTTCGAGACAGCGATGCAGCCGTATTCGGATCCGGTACCGCGAATCCAACAACGGGGCCTGCACTGGAAGTCGCGATCTCGCCGGGTCCGCGACGGCTCGGCAACTCCGCGCGGCTCAGCAGGCTTCCGGCCGATGGAAGCCGCAGGGTCTTGTTGATTCTGCTCGACTGCGCGGATTGGCGACTCATCCAATACCTGAGGGCCCGCGGAGAGCTTCCCGTCCTCGACTCCCTGTTGTCCGAAGGCTTCCGGGCCGTGCTCGACAGCGATCCGCCATTGACCGCGGCCGCGCTCGAATCCCTGGTGTGGCCAGGCCGGCGCGGAGCTGCTTCCTTCGTCGGGTTGGTGCACCAGATGGGCGTCGAGCTCGCGGGCTTGGCATCGGTTGGCGAGAACCCGTTTGGCGCGCTGTCGTGGATCCTGCCAGAGAACGACGACTTGTTCGCCGCGATCGGCTCCGCGCAGCACTCTGCCGCCAACCTGCTCTTCTCCCACGGTGGAATTCGCGCCGGACGTCACAGCGAAATCACCGGGCCTCGAGGACAGCGACGCCGGCTCCCAATCGCGCAGAGCTCACGGGACCTCGATAAGAGCGAACGCGAACGCTGGCCAGCCCTCGCGGCCGCGACGGCGGAGCGCGACGCGGTGCACATCCGCACCATCGCGGCCGAGTTCGACACCGTCCATGAGATCATTCGAGATGGGGAGGTCGACTTTCTCGCACTCCGCGTGGAGCCGCTCGACATCTTGACTCACGCTCACTTCGCCGAGACGGTGCGCGACGGGCAGGACGACGGCGAGCGCTTGCTGTTCGAGCTCTATCGTTACATCGATGCCCGCCTGGGCGCGACCCACAACGCACTCGACGAGGACGATGTGCTCATCGTGATGTCGGACCACGGGATCCGCACCTCGATGGAGCACTCCCGGCAGGCGCTCTTCGTCGCGGCCGGCCGCGGGGTTCCCACCGGTCGGGCCGCGGGGCAGCCCGACCTGCGCGGCGTATCCGCTGTGATCGCAGACTTGATGGGCCTCGAGCAGAGCTGGCCCCGCACGGGGGTGGCTCCCTGGACGAGGCCCGATTCCGAAGTCGGGTCGGCAAGCGACCCCGACGCCGGCTGATCCGAGCCGAACGAGCTCCGGCTCATTCGGAGAAGCGGCGCTGCTTCCACCAGGGAAAGAAATCCGGCATGTCGGAGGAGACCTTCATCGAGAAGTTGGCCGGACGCTTTTCGAGAAAGCTCGCGACTCCCTCCTTTGCGTCCGGGGTCTGGCCCATCTCGAAAATCGCCTGGGAGTCGAGCTTGTGGGCCTCCATCGGGTGGTCGGCGCCCAGCATGCGCCAGAGCATGTGTCGGGACAACGCGACTGATATCCCGCTGGTGTTCTGTGCGATCTCTGAAGCGAGCTCCCGCGCGGTACCGAGCAGCTCTTCGTGGGGGACTACGCGCGAGACGAGTCCGCCAGCTAGCGCCTCCTCGGGGCCGAAGATTCGACCGGTCGACACCCACTCCATGGCTTGACTGATTCCCACCGCCCGCGGCAGGAACCAACTGCTACACGCCTCCGGAACGATCCCCCGACGCGCGAAGACGAAGCCGAACTTGGCTTTGTCGCTGGCGATGCGAATGTCCATCGGAAGCGTCATCGTTGCGCCGACACCGACGGCCGCGCCGTTGATCGCGGCGATCACGGGCTTCCGGCTCTCGAAGATCCGCAGCGTGAGCAGACCACCCCCGTCTCGGTGCTCGTTGACAGTCTCGCCTCCGCCGTGATCGAAGGTATCGCCGCCGCGGCCGCTCAGATCTGCGCCGGCGCAGAAGCCGCGGCCCGCTCCGGTGACGATCACGACGCGGATTTCGTCGTTTCGGTCCGCCTCGTCAAACGCGTCGAGCAACTCCCCGAGCATCTGGGCCGTAAACGCGTTTAGCCGGTCCGGGCGGTTGAGAGTGATCGTGAAGATTCGATCCTCGAGCTCCGTCTGCAGCTGTTCATAAACCATGGCTTGCACTCCTTCGTGGCGTCTCCGCGTTGGGGCTGCGCGCGCTGATGGTCGCACGAGGTTGAGCTGAGCGGTAGACGGGCAGAGGTCTGCCTCTCGGCTCGCGTGGTATGCTGCCGATTCGCCGTGGGTCGTTCCGGCTCATTGGTGAAGGCGGACATCGTGAAGATCGGAATCGTCAGCGACACCCACAATCACCTGGGAAACGTTTCGCGCATCGTCGAGCTCTTCAACGACGCGGGTGTAGAGCGCGTAGTGCATACGGGAGACATTACTCAAGCGAAGACATTGAGGATCTTCTCTGAGCTCCGAGCACCTCTCGTCGGCGTCTTTGGCAACAACGATCGTGAACGCGACAGCCTGGACGATGCCTGCAAGCGCTACGGCTTTCGCTTCAGCGATCCACCGCTTCAGCTCGGCTGGGCCGAGCGACGCATCGCCGTGCTCCATGACCCCCTGGAGCTCACACCAGAGCTGAGGTTAGGATGCGACGTCATCCTTCATGGCCACACGCACCGACGGGTGATCGACCGTACCAACGGCAGCATCGTCTTCAACCCTGGCGAGTGCGCGGGCCACATGCGGGGCTACAACTCCGTTGGACTGCTGGACCTCGCCACCCTCGAGCCCGAGATCCTGCAGTTCTGACCAGACTCGCCGGTTTCCCATACGGAAAACAGACGGCCTCCAGTAAACTTCACGCATGAGCTGGAAGCCCGAGGTCGACGGAATCGAGCAGCGTCACAGGCTGGCGCAAGAACACGGCGGCGCCGAAGCGGTGGCGAAGCAGCACGATCTGGGCCGGCTCACGATTCGCGAGCGAATCGACGCCCTGGTCGACCCAAAATCGTTCCGTGAGCAGGGTCCTATCGCCGGCCACCCCGAGTACTCGGAAAATGGAGAGCTGATCTCCTTCGCACCGGCGAACTACGTATTAGGGCTGGCACAGCTTTCTGGACGACCCTGTGTGGTGGGCGGCGAAGATTTCACACAACGCGGCGGCTCGCCTTCACCCGCAGGACTTCGCAAGAGCGTCTACGCAGAAGAGCTGGCCTGCCGCTACAAGCTCCCGCTGGTCCGATTCCTACAAGGCGGTGGGGGCAGCGTGGCTGGAGCCAGCGGAAAGGGCCCGCGACCCACGGGCGAACCTGCCTATGCGCGGCATCGTTTCAGCTCGATCATGCAGGTGATGGCGACTGCCCCTGTGGTCTCGGCGGCGGTGGGCGCTGTGGCGGGATTCCCCGCGGCGAGGTTGGTCGCGTCCCACTTTTCTGTCATGACCCGGCGCACGGCGCAGATCCTGGTGGCCGGACCCGCGGTGGTGGAGCGCGCGATCGGCGAATCCCACACCAAGGAAGATCTTGGCGGCGCCCAGGTGCACGCCAAGAGCGGGGTCGTGGACAGCGTCGTCGAGGACGAGGAGGCGGTGATCGAATCGATCCGGGGCTTCCTGAGCTATCTGCCGACGAACGTCTGGGAGCTGCCACCGCAGCTTGCAGCCACAGACGACCGCGATCGGGTCGAGGAAGAGCTGCTCTCCATCGTGCCCCGGGATCGGCGCAAGATCTACGACATGCGACGCCTCGTCGGGCTGGTAGTCGACCGAGATTCCTTCTTCGAGATGTCTGGCCGCTACGGTCGCGCTCAGATTACAGGACTGGCTCGGATGAACGGCCAGGCCGTCGGTATTCTCGCGAACGACACGCGCTTCTACGCCGGGGCGATGACAGCGAACGGCTCGCGCAAGGTGCGACGCTTCGTCGATCTCTGCGACAGCTTTCACCTTCCGATCGTGAGCTTGGTCGACGAGCCCGGCTTCATGATCGGCGCCGAAGCCGAAAAGGCTGGCACCATTCGCTTCGGCGCCGAAGCCATGTTTGCGGTGGTCCAATCGACTGTTCCATGGGTGAGCGTGATCGTGAGAAAGACCTACGGAGTGGCCGCGGCGGCTCACTTCGCGCCCGATTGCTACACGCTCGCTTGGCCCTCGGCAGAGGGCGGAGCTCTTCCACTCGAGGGGGGCGTGGCAGTCGCCTTCGGAAGAGAGATTGCAGCGGCACCCGATCCGGACGCCCGACGCAGGGAACTCGAAGCGTCCTTCGCGGCGGCGCGGTCCCCCTTCTCGCGGGCGGAATCCTTCGGCGTTCACGATCTGATCGATCCGCGTCGAACCCGGCCGATGCTCTGCGACTGGGTCGACTGGATCCAACCCCTGCTGCGAGAGCACTGCGGACCCCGCAGCTATTCGATTCGCCCGTGACGAAATCTGGATCGTCAGTCGGCCTGGAAGGCCTCGAACTCGGCCGAGATGCTTTCTACCCGTTCTACCGACAGGACATCGCGTTCGTAGCTGGCGAGATCGGGAAACAAGGTGAACGGCAAGCCACGCGCGGACTCCAGTCCGGGCAGCGGATTCGCACTCGTCTTCTGGAGCAAGCGTTCGATCAACTCGCGAGCTGCGTCTAGGGGCGCCTCGTCGGAGCCCAGCAGCGAGCACGGATCAAAGCGATCCGCGCGAAGGCGAATCAGCCGGAGTGCTTGATCCGACTCAAACCAGTTCAGGGCGAGATCGACGACGATCACAGCTCGCGGTCAGAGCCCCTCGATAGCGGCAGCCGCGATGGCGCCGATGCGGGCGTAGGGGACGCGCTTCTTGATGCCGCCCTCAGCCTCGATGACGAGCCCTTCCCCACCCAACTCGATGGGAACCGCTTCCACCACCTCCACTTGACGTCGGCTCGCGATCTTCAGATCGATCGGCGTGGGACGCAATGGGGCCTCGAGAGCATCGGCCTCGATCTGCTCGAACGAGCG
>CAXMOC010000131.1:0-4666 GCA_964194865.1 uncultured Opitutales bacterium
CTGCTCCAACGACGGCTTGGCCGTCCCGATGTCCATAAAGCGGTAGACCTGCATCGAGTCCGCGTTGACGATCTCGCCGCCAAAGCGCCGCGCGATCTCGATCGCCATCGGAGTCTTCCCGGCCGCAGTCGGACCCGTAACAACGACCACGAGCGGCCGATCATCCGTTTGTTCAGGTGTCATGGCACCTGCAGCCTATCCGCCCAGCTAGACCGATGCGAAATGAGACGAACTTGCCGTCATTCCCCGTCGGTCTGGCTGGTCGAGTGCCCCTGGGCCCCGGCGAGCAACAACCCCTCATGCCTCGTTGGTCTCGCCGGGCTAGCGGCGGGCGAAGCGGCGTTCGATTTCGGCGAGTTCGAAGGGAACCGCGACGGGGCGCCCATGGGGGCAGCAGGGTGCCCACGGGATGGCGTCGAGGGCGTCGAGCAGAGCGCGTTGCTCGGTTGGATCGAGTACGTCGCCTTTGCGGCGTGCCGCATGACAGGCCAGGGAGGCGAACACCTGATCTGCGGCAGCCAGGTTGCGCGAGCCGCGCCGCAGCGCGTCTGCGGCGACACCGGCCGCAGCCAGCTCGTCGGCCAGGTTGCGGAGCAGCTGGCCGGGATCGCGGTCGGTGAGCAGTGCCGGGACGCTGCGAATCGCGACGCTCGTCTCTCCGTAGGCTTCCCAATCAAAGCCCAGGGCGAGCGTTGCTTCCGCGCATTCCGACAAGGCTGCGAAGGCCAGCGGCTCGAGCTGCACCACGGTTGGCGCGAGGAGGCCCTGAGCCTCGACCCCGCGCTCCAGCCACTGCGCCCGCAGGCGCTCGAACAGCACGCGCTCGTGGGCGGCGTGCTGATCGATCAACAACAACTGCTCCTTGCTCTCGAGCACCAGATAGGTCGCGAGCAGCTGACCGAGCAATGGCAGGTCCGCGAAGCGGATCCCCGTACTTCCGGTGATCGCAGCGCCGGTCTCCGCCTCGAGAGCCGGGCCATCTGCTGCGATGGCCGCGGTTGCGGAGGAGCCGGCAAAGCCCCAGCCCGTCTGCGCAGGGCTCTCACCCCCCGGATCCGCAAACCTCCGGCCCACCGGCTGAGCCGGACCAGCAGCCTCGGTCGCCCCAGTCAGCCAGCCGCGCGCGCTCAGCGCCGCCCGGACAGCGTGGCGAACCAACGCGTGAACGGCCCGCGGATCGGCGAATCGCACCTCCACCTTGGCCGGGTGCACGTTCACGTCGACTGATTCCGTGGGCAGCTCCAGGAACAGAACCGCAGCTGGAAATCGGCCCCTGGGAAGCAGATCCCGATAGATCTCGATCAGGGCGTGCTGGATCACACGGTCCTTGACGGGGCGCCGATTGACGTAGAGGTAGATTCCAGCCGTGGTCGATCGGTGCCGTTCCGGACGGGTGACGAAGCCTTCCAGCCGCGCCCTCCCCTCCTCCCACGAGACCGGCGTAAACGCCGCCGCGTCCGCCTCGCCGACAACCGCGGCGATGCGGTCCAGCGGTTCCTGGGTCGAAGGCCACGAGACGGCGGGCCGGTCGTCCCGTTGAATGTCGAAGTGGACCGCCGGCAGGGACAGCGCGGTGCGCGCCAGCCAATCCGACACGTGACCCCACTCGGTCGTATCACTCTTCAGAAACTTGCGGCGAGCCGGGACGCTCTCGAACAGCCCGGCCACCTCGATCCGGGTCCCTGGCGGTCCGCCCACGGCGCGCCGATGGACGACTTCAGAGCCTTCGAGCTGCAGCTCCAGGGCCTCGGGATCCTCCCGGCGCCGGCTGCGCAGACGGACCCGAGAGACCGATGCAATCGCCGCCAACGCCTCGCCGCGAAAGCCAAATGTGTGAATGTTGGCCAGGTCCTCGGCGGCTGAAATCTTGCTGGTGGCGTGGCGCTCCAAGCTGAGGGCGGCGTCTTCGGGGCTCATGCCGCAGCCGTCGTCCGTGACTGCAATCCAGTCCCGGCCGCCGCCTCGAACCTCCACCCGAATACGCCCGGAGCCGGCGTCCAGAGCGTTTTCCACCAGCTCCTTCACCACCGAGGCCGGTCGTTCTACGACCTCACCCGCTGCGATCTGGTCGATCACCGCGCCCGGGAGGCGCCGAACCCGGCGACTTTCGATATTCGTGCTGGACATTGACCCCCCGTGGCCCTGTATCATGAACCCGGAAGGGTCGTCAACCAGAGGTCGATCTCTGGGGCGGTTGTCACCGGCAATTTGATTGACAAGAGGGCCGGTCTCCCAATAGTTTCAGCGAGGGGCAGCACAGCGTGGCCAGAGCTCTGGAAGCGGCAGATTCGAGTTTGGCGCGAGGTGCTGGAAAGGACTGGGGGGAAGACTGAATGAGCGAGTTGGGAGTCCAACGAGAGGGTCCGGCGGGAGAGGTTCCCTACGCCAGCGATCGGCCGACGGGTCGACGCCGCCACGACCGGATCGTGGGAGCGGCCCGTGCGACCCAGCAGGTGGTCGATCAGGCAGTGGCCGCTGCCCGCGTCGAGCTTCCCGTGTTGACGGTCGGACCAGCCGGGTCAGGCAAAGAACACATCTCTCGCGCCATTCACGCTTGGAGCAATCGCGCGGCCGGGCCCTTTGTCGTCGTTTCGTGCCGCGCCATGAGCGAGGCGCTCTTGGGGCGCGAGATATTCGGCTGCGGCCCCGATGTGTATCCTCTGATTCAAGAGGAGTACGCGGGGGCGTTGGCACGGGCCGCGGGCGGCACCGTTCTGATCCGCGGGATCGACGCAGTTCCAGAGGAACACCGCCGCGCGCTCGAGACAGCATTGACCCAGGGGCGTTTTCAGCCCGAGGGCACTTCGGCCGCTGCGCCGTTGCGCGCCCGGGTGATGGCCACCGCCTCGGACAACTCGGGCAAGTCCGCTTTCGGCGAGCTCCCACACCACCAGATCGAGCTGCTGCCGCTGGCCCAACGCCGGGAAGACGTGCTTCCTCTGGCCGCCCACTGCCTGCGTCTATCCGCCGACGAAGCGGGGGTGCGCCCCGTGGGCTTCACCTCCGACGCGCGCGCCGCCTTGCTCGACGAACCCTGGCCCGGAAATGTGCGCGAGCTCTCGGAGCGCGTGCGCCAGGCGGTCCAGTTGGCCGGAGACGGATCGATCTCTGCGGAAGCGCTGCTGCTCGCGAGCGAGCTCGACGAGGTGCCCTCCTTCAAGGAGGCCAAACGCGCCTTCGAGACACGCTACGTGGTGGGCCTGTTGCGCCGCTGCGGCGGCAACATCAGCCGCGCGGCTCGGCTGGCCAAGAAGGACCGCAAGGATTTCTACGACGTCATCCGCCGCACCGGTGTGAATCCCGCCGAGTTTCGCTAGACGCGCCAAGGGCTAGACACGCCAAGCGCTTACACGCGCCAACTAGGCGGTGCGGCGGCCTCGATCGCGTCGCGCTCGTCTTCGTATCCATCCCTTCCCATCAGGGCAAAGGCGGCCAGCTTGCCGGCCTCGACGCCCGGCTGGTCATAGGCGTCGATCGCGTAGAGCGCACCCTGGTAGGCGGTCTGCAGCTCGAGAGCCAGGAACAGTTGGCCCAGCGACTGCGCGTGAAGTTCGGGTAGCAGCCAGCTCGCGCTGGGTCGTCCCGAGCGGGCCAACGCCACCGCCGTGCCCCGACACTCGGCCCGCAACAAGGCTCCGAGATCCAACCCCTCCAGGTAGGCGGCTGGGTCCGAGCCGGGAATGATCTGCACGCGCCGCGATCGCTCGGTGGAAACGAACGTCACCCACTTGTCGGCGGGCCCTTCGACGAACAGCTGGACCTGGGAGTGTTGATCGGTGGTGCCTCGCGCAGCCAGTGGCGTCGGGCCCACGCCGATGGTTCTCCCGCCGCGTCTGCTGCGTTTGCCGAGGCTCTCGCCAACCAGCTGAACGTACCAACGGGCGAGTGGTTCGAGGGCATCTGCGTAGGGCATCAGAACGTGGATCGGCTTGCGCTTGCGCTCGGCCATCACGAAGGCGATCGCCGCCGAAACCGCGGCGGAGTTGTCGGCCAGCGAGGCGCCCGCCACCCGCGAGAGGTAGCGCCGGGCACCTCGGACCACGGCCTCGATGTCCACACCAGCGACCGCCGGCGTAAACAACCCCGATGGGGTGAGCACCGAGAAGCGTCCACCGACATCCGAAGGGAAATCGAGCACCTCGACACCCTCTCGGCGAGCGAGGTCGCGCAGCGCGCCACGGCCGGTGGTGAACACGCAGCGGCTGGCCCAGTTGGCACCAGCCCGCTCGAGGGCGTCGCGCACCACCTGGAACCCCGCCGCCGTTTCGACCGTGCCACCGGACTTCGAAACCACGTGCACCAACGCCTGGCGCGGATCCACGGTTTCGAGCAACGCGCCGAGGGTGTCGGGGTCCACGTTGTCGAGGAAGTGGACCCTGGGCCCGGGGCGCTGGCGATCGGGCAGCAGGTTGTGGTGCGGGTGCGCGAGCGCCCGCAGCAGCGCCTCCGCGCCGAGTGACGAGCCACCGATTCCAATCTGGATCAGATCGGTCGGTTTTCGGCGGCGCCAGCGTCTGGCCGAGTCGCGCACCGCAGAGAAGACCGAGCTGCGTTTGAGTACGCGCACGAAGCCCGACGGAGCCTGGGGCCCGAGCAGGGCCGGCAGTACGCCGCGGCATCGCCTCAGCTCGGCGCTGACCTCCGCGCGGCTGATCCCGTGAGATCG
>CAXMOC010000132.1:0-1889 GCA_964194865.1 uncultured Opitutales bacterium
TGGCGCACCCTGCGGGCGAATGCTGGCGGACCGAGTTTCCGGATGAGAACTAACTAGTTCCCGTCCAGAAACTCCGCTCAGCAGCTGAGCTGCGCACCGGATCACGCCGACTGGCGGGTGTCGATGACCTGATTCTCGGCACCGGAGAGCGGCGGCGGAGAGCTGGCTGCGATCCTCGCGCAGCCCAGTCGGGCCGTCCACCCGACAGCGTCCTGTTTCATGCTGGTGCGACGGTCCGGCGTCAGCCAGCGCCCGCCGCGATGACGTGCCGTGCGAGCAAGAGCAGGTTCGCGGAGACGACACTCGCCCAGGTGTAGGCGTGGAAGGACGCGAGTCCGCTCCACGTGCAACGTCTGAGACCAAAGCAGCGCTTGAGAAACGAGATCCCGGCCTCGACTCCTGCGCGGAAGTTGCACAGCTTCCTGTAGACCCACTCGCTACGCACCATGTCGGTGATCTCGATGCCGCGTCGCTTGCTGAAGCAAACGTCCTGGACGCCCCGCTCCTTGATCTCGATGAGGTTGGCCTTCGAGCAGAATCCTCCATCGAAGGCCACCTGACGCGGAGCGCGGCCCTGCACGCGAACCTGCCTGTCGATCATCTCGACCGACAGCGTCGAGTCGGCTGGGTTTCCATCCAGCACGACCGCATCGAGCACGAGGCCCGAGGCGCCCGTCGCCAGGCAGACCTTGTGGCCGTAGAGGACGTCGCGCCGATCCTTGATGATGATGTCGGTGTGCTCCTCGAAGATCGAGACGAGCTTCTCATCGGCGGGGACCTTCTCGCCGAAGGCCACCCGACGGTGCGTTTGGTCCTCGACGCGTTCGCCGAGCCCGACGAAGTGCCTCAGTTGGAAGCTGATGGACTGCGCTTGGACGAGGTCCATGATGCCGCCAGCTTTCACCTCGCCGAGCTCAGCCGCGATGCGGCGCGCATCCTCGAGCACGTCGTTGGTCGCTGCCAGCAGGTCCCGGTAGGCCTCCTTGCGGAGCTTCTGGTTCTTCGCGTGGAGGATCCTCATGGCTCGTCGCTTCGCGCGGCGCGTGCGGTTGCGGAACTGGAGGCCGAACCGCTCCTTCGCCTCGCTCATGAGCCGGCTCAGCACCCGCACGGCATCCCACAGCAACTGGCCGTCCGTCGGGTGATGGATGTTCGTTCCGGTCACCGTGCAATCGACCCGGACTTTCTGGCCTGACTCGATGCCCGCCACCCGGGCGTACATCACGAGCACCTCGTGGATCTGCTCGAGAGTTGCAGCCTGGACGCGCTTGATGTTGACCTGCAGGGTTGAACGCTTGGGCCCGGCCTGGCGGAGATCGAACCGACAGAAGCGGCGGAGACTCACGGAGTCGTCGAGGTGGAAGGCCAGCTGGTCGTAGCTCAGGCCGTGCATCTGCTTCAGCACGAGCGCCCGCAGGACCTGCTCGGCGGTCAGCCCCGGGCGACCCGTCCATGGGTTCTTCCGCCCCTTCGGCAGGTCCGCGAGCACGAGATCGAGCACCTGCGGATGCGCGTCGAGGATCTCGCTGATGACGGCGAGCTCGCGGACGTGCTGATGCTCGTCGGACGGGCTGTGGTCTGGCGGAAGGGCGAGCTGTTGTTGTAGTTTCTGTCGCATCGGGGGTGTCGCCTCGCGTCGTTGGTGCTCGGAAACAAGGTGTTTTAGACGATCCCTTGTCTACAGCACTTCGCGCGCGGCGTCACCCCCGAACTACGCAAGCGTCATGCAAGTGATCTGCTCTCAACGACTTGCGAGTTTCTGGACGAGAACTAGCTAGCATGGACTGGGGACGCTCGGGCTTGCCGGCACTTCCCTCGCATGCCCCAGTCCCTGTTGGAGAGGCGGCGCAAGGACGACCACTGGGCGTCCGTTAGCGCCGGGGTCTGGG
>CAXMOC010000133.1:0-6567 GCA_964194865.1 uncultured Opitutales bacterium
TGGCGCAGCAAGGCGCCCGCAGTGAGCGGAAGAAAGCCAGACACTTCATCGCGCGTGACCCGAGCGATGCTGAAGTAGCGCTCCAGGTACGCATCGGTGACGGCGTCGCGCACTTCCTTCAACCGCTGTCCGGACTTCTCCGGCAGCTGCCTCGGCATCCCTTGAAAACGCATCAGTACAACCGAACGGGCGACGTCCGAAGCCGGGTGCGCGGAATGAGCGTTGACCCAGTCGAGGATTACCGGACCGCGCTCGGAGAGCACGACGTTACCGGGGTGTAGATCGCCGTGACACACGGCTGTCCCTTCCGGCAACGCCTTGAGCTGGAGGCGGATCGAATGCCGAACCTCATCGGAGACACGAGTAGCGTCGGCGACGAGCTGCCCCAGAGTCGGCAGCGCGGAGGAGTGGTGAATGTGTACATCCGCGTGGACCTCCGCGAGCCGCTCACCAATCGCTGTTGGTTGCTGGGTTCTCGAGCGGAGCCCTTCGAGGAGGTCAGCGCCGTCGATCTTCTCGAAGACGATTCCCGGCCGGCCCTCGAGGGTGACGACTTCTACGACCCGCGGACAACGCAGCCCTGCTTCGTAGACGGCCCGGGTTCGCTCAACTTCCATCTCTGCCGCATAGGCGAACTCGCTGCGGAAGAGCTTGAGCACATGATCGCTTCCCCAGAGGAACACCTCCGAGGATCCGCCCTCGCCGATCTTGGCGCCTTTCGTCAACGCAACAACGTTAGCCCAGCCCAGTGCGGGTCGGATATCCGGTGGCGCGCAGAGATCGTTGCATTCTCTCGCACGACCGGAGCCGGGCACTTCCCCCTTTGTTCTGCGATAACGCCGGCGGGTCGATTACATTCGAAGGCATGCTCTCTGAGCCGCTGAACGCACTGCTGTCGCTATTGGTCTTCGGGTCGGCGGCCACGTGCATCGTGGCCGATTGGCGGGGCGATCGGGGCTGGGTCTACATCTTCAAGCCGCTGACGATGGTCTTCGTGCTGGCCATCGCCGCCCAGTCGGGCGGGGCCGACGCGGAGACTGGGGTCGCTGTCTTCTACCGCTACGCAGTGCTGCTGGGATTGGTCTTCTCGCTGGCCGGCGATGTCTTCCTGATGCTGCCGAACGATCGTTTCCTGCCTGGGCTCGGCAGTTTCTTGCTGGGCCATCTCTGCTACATCGCGGCGTTTTCAGCTGCCGTGGGTTTCGGCTCCTCGCCAATTGCCCTGGTTCCCTTCCTGGTGGCCGCGGGCGCTGTGCTGGCACTCGTGTTTCCCGGTGCGGGCGGCCAGCGCGGTCCTGTGCTCGCGTACGTCGCGGTGATCGCAATCATGGGGTGGCAGGCCTTGGCGCGCTGGCTGGCTCTGGGCGATGTCGCTGCAGCACTGGCGTTGAGCGGCGCGCTTCTGTTCGCGTTCTCGGATGCGCTGATTGCGATCAACCGCTTCCGGCGCCCCTTCGCGGCCGCTCAGTCCCTCGTCTTGAGCAGCTACTTCGCGGCACAGTGGCTGATCGCGCTGTCGACCGGCGTGGGTCCGGTGTTGCTCGATTGGGCGCTCCACTAACACCGAAAATTCGTGCCCCCGGCGGATTTTGTCCTCGAAGAGACGTAGCGCTCCTCGAGAGCTTCAGTCGGCTGGGGCGCTGCGGTGGGTTCAGTGGCTGCTCGGCCTATTCGGCTCCCAGTTGCTGGAGTCGCTCGACCGTATCGACGTAGCCTTCTACCAGCTCGAAGATCAGCTCACGACACGAGCGAACGTCGTTCATCATACCCACCACCTGGCCCACCGGATTGAAGGAAACCTTCTGGGCTTCGGGAGACGACGCGTAGCGCTGGGTCCGCACGATGGCGTCCATCGTGACCATGTTCTGAAGGGGCATACCCAGGGGCTCGGGGTTGCCCGGCGTCCCCCAGGCGTCGGTCCAGTCATTGCGCAGCATGCGGCAAGGCTTTCCAGTGAAAGAACGCGATCGGACCGTGTCACCGCTGTTGGCGTCGAGGTACGACTGCATCTGAGCCGGCGGACACTCGGCCTCTTCGACGGTCAGCCAGAGCGAGCCGGTCCAGACGCCCTGGGCGCCGACCGAAAGCGCAGCGGCAATCTGGCGTCCATCGCCGATTCCGCCCGCCGCAAGCACGGGCGTGGGTGCGACCGCGTCGATGATCTGCGGCCACAGAACCAGACTGCCAATCTCGCCCGTGTGCCCGCCCCCTTCGGTTCCCTGGGCGATGATCAAGTCGATTCCCGCTTCCTTGTGGCGAACCGCCTGGTGAACCTTGCCGCATAGAGCCGCCACGAGCCGTCCGCTCTGATGGACGCGTTCCACCACATCGGGCGGCGGGGTTCCGAGCGCGTTGGCGATCAACCGCACCTTCTCGTGCTGCAGGGCGACGTCCAGCTGCGGCACGGCCGTGGCAAGGCTCATGCCGAGAAGCTCGTGGTGTGCCTCCTCCGGGGGGACTTCGGGAACGCCGTGGTCGGCCAGCACTTTGGCCGCGAACTCGCGGTGTTGAAGCGGGATGGCCGCTCGCAGCTGTTCCTCGAGCTTCTCAGCATCCAGCTCGCCGATCCCCTCGTACTTCTGGGGGATCACCAGATCGACGCCATACGGCTTGTCGCCCACATGCTCGTCGATCCACTGGCACTCGATCTCGAGCTGTTCGGCCGTGAAGCCGACCGCGCCGAGGACCCCGAAGCCCCCTGCATTCGATACCGCGGCGACCACGTCCCTGCAGTGCGTGAAGGCAAAGATCGGGAACTCGATTCCCAGTTGATCGCAGATGGGGGTACGCATGGTTTCTCCTTCGAACCTACTTCTCGAACCCAGTCTAGTGGATCGACTCGCCGAGAACCGGCCATCCCGAACCACGCTGGGGGCTCGGCCGAGCAAGCCTGGCGCGCGATCCGGCGGCGCCCACTTTGGCTGCCCAAAGGGACGCGCTCGTCCCTCCAGTGGTAGACTCGTGAAGACCAGGGAGCAAGAGATGAGATTGCGAGACAAGGTGGCTGTGGTCACGGGGGGTGCGCGCGGGATCGGAGAGGGTATCGCCCGCTGCCTCGTGGAAGAGGGCGCGCGCGTGGGGATCGTGGATATCGACGGCGCCCAGGCCGAGAAGACCGCGGCCGGCCTGGAAGGGACCCACCTTGGCATCGCGGCCGACGTCTCACACGAGAGCGAGATCGCTCGAGCCGTCGCACGTGTCGTGCAAGAGCTCGGCGGCCTCGACATCCTGGTGAACAACGCGGGCGCCGGAACCGGCCGTGAGGATGTCAGAGAGATCAGCACCCCTGGAATCGAGAACGTGACGCAGGACTCCTGGGACGGTCAGGTTGCAAACAACTTGCGAACCACCTTCGTGGCGAGCAAGGCCGCGATACCGCAGCTGCGCGCGCGTGGCGGCGGATCGATCGTGAACATCGCATCGATCGCCGCACTGATGCCCACACCCTCACTGGCCGCCTACGGCGCCGCCAAGGCCGGTGTGATCCATCTGACGCGTACACTCGCGCTCGAGCTCGCGCCCAACGACATCCGGGTCAACGCGATCTGCCCCGGCTTTCTCTGGACGCGGGCCTGGGAGGGCCTCGCCAGCGTGATGAAGGCCCAGGTACCGGTGTTCAAAGACACGGAGCCTCGCGACATCTTTCTCGGTGTCGTCCAGAGTAGGGTTCCGCTGCGTCGCGAGCAGACGCCGGAAGACATTGGTCGGCTCGCAGCCTTCCTGGCCAGCGACGAGGCGAAAAACATCACAGGCCAGGAAATCAAGGTCGATGGCGGGATCACGCTGAATACCGGCGCCGGCTAGAGTCCATCTCATAAGCCCCCGACCGAGCCAGGCGTTCGAGTTCGGCCCGAGGCGCGGTGGCTGGAGGCCACCCGTCTGCGAGTGGATTCCCAGCGCTCCGGGCGGGGGATGTCGCGCTGTCAATTCAAGCTACAGTCACCGCCTCGCAAGCGAGGTGAATCGATGGCGGGGCGCCGAGAGCCCGAGCTGATCAACTTTCGTCCGAATCTGTTGGTGAGAGACGTCACCGCGTCGGTCGAGTTCTATCGCGACGTCCTCGGTTTCGAGGTGCGCAACGCTATGGAAGACGGATCCTTCTGTCTGCTGGGCAAGGGTCTGGCGGAGGTCGCCGTCGTGCTGACCGAATCGCCGCCTGTCGAACAGGCGTATCTCTATGTGCGCGGCGTCGAGGCGCTTCACGAGCGCTGTCAGCTTGCGGAAGTCGATATCGCGCGACCGTTGACGGACCATCCGTGGGGGCTGCGAGACTTCGTAGTCCGCGATCCGGACGGCCACTTGATCGGCATTGGCGAACGCGTCTAACGCCTCGGCTCGCTCTGCGTCCCACGATCGCCAACGCCCGATGCACGACTCGCGAGCTGTTCTGCTTGGGTGACCATTTCTTCCAATACGGCGAGGCCGCCGTGCCAGAACGAGGGGTCGCCGATATCGATGTCGAGCTTGGAGAGCAGTACCTGGGGAGAATCCGAGCTGCCGGCTCGGAGCAGATCGAGGTACCGCGGGACGAAGCTTGCACCCTGCTCGTCGTAGCGGCGCAAGAGGGCCAGCACGAGCAGCTCGCCGAACGCATAGGCGTAACAATAGAACGGTGAGTGGATGAAGTGCGGGATGTAGAGCCACCACCACCCGTAGTCCTCAGACAGGTTCACGGATTCCCCGAACATCGGGCGGTTTGCCGCGAGCCACAGCTCGCTGATGCGCGCGATGGCAAGCTCGCCCTCGCTTCGTCTGGCCGCGTGGAGGCTCTCTTCGAAGCGGGTCATGCAGACCTGTCGAAATACCGTCGCGAAGGCGTCTTCCAGCTTGCCGCAGAGCAGACCGAGCTGGACCTTGGGATCCGTTTCGTCCCTCATCAGCCGACGAAACACCAGCATTTCTCCGAACACGCTGGCCGTCTCGGCTGTGGTGAGCGGCGTATCTTGTTCAAAGAGTCCCTGTCGTGCGGCCAGCGACTGATGTACGCCGTGGCCGAGCTCGTGCGCGACCGTCATCACATCGCGTTGATTGCCCGTGTAGTTGAGCAGTACGTAGGGATGTAGCTGCGGCAGCGTGGATGCGCTGAAGGCGCCACCGCGTTTTCCCGGTCGCAGCTCGGCATCGATCCAGCGAGCGTCGAAGAAGCGCTGCGCGATGTCCGCCATCTCTGGCGAAAAGTCGCCGTAGGCGCCGAGGACGAGGTGTTTGGCGTCCTCGAACGGGACGGAGCCACCATCGTCGGTCACCGGTGCGTAGCGGTCGAAGTCCTCGAGGCGCTCCAGACCGAGGATCTTCGCCTTGAGCTGGTAGTAGCGGGCCACCAGGGGGTAGCGGTCCACGCAGCTGGCGAGCAGCGACTCCACCGCCGGGCCGTCGATTTCGTTGGCGAGATTTCTCGCGCCCATGGGGTCGTTGTGGCTGCGGAGGCGGTCGTCGACCGCCTTGTCCTGAACCAGCGTGTTGAAGATGAACGCCAGTGACGCGGAGTGGCTGCGGAGCCCCGCCGTGAGCGCAGCCGAGGCGGCCTTCCGAGTATCGCGATCGGGGGAGTAGAGCCTGGCGAGCACTTCTTCTTCTCCCAGGTCTTCGCTCTTCCCATCCACCGAATACGTGAATCGCATGCCGCTCATGATTTCGTCGAACAGCCGGCCGAAGGCGCGTCGTCCAGTGTTGGCGGTTTGTTCGAGAATGCGTTCTTCGGGTTCTGTCAGCAGATGGGGGCGATAACGTCGCATCGAAGCGAGCAAGTGTCGGCGCTTTTGAAGCTTGGGATCCCGGAGCAGCACATCGGCAACTTCTGAGTCCAGCGCGACCCACTCGAGCTCGAAGAACAGCAACGTGTTCTTGATCTCCGTAATGCGCTCCTGGACATGCTGTAGCAGCGCGCCATGTCGCGGGTTGCTGGTGTCGCCCGCGAACAGCAGCTGGGAAAAACACGCCGCCCGCGCAAGCGGTTCGTTGAGCGATTCGAGCTCATCGATCGCCGCGCAGAGCTCGGCAGCCGTGAGAGCTGACACGCGGCCGCGCAGCCGGCCCTCGAACTCCCGGGATTCTTCCAGAGCACGGTCCAGGTCAGTGTCGAGCGCCGGGTCTTCGGGATCTCGGTAGAGATCCCCGAGATCCCAACAGACGCCGGCGGCCAGGCCGGAGGGGTCGGTGGTTTCGCTCTGCATGTCATCCTCGGTCGGTGGAGTGGCGCGGCCCGCCCGAATTGGGGCCTAAATCGACCCGCCCGTGCGGCGCCGAGAGCTGCCAACGATACCGCGGTAAACTCGGGTTTCGATGACGGCGCGTCCGGCGAAACCCGCTGAGGACTGCCGGCGTGTGGTGATGCACGCCGACATGGACGCCTTCTACGCGTCCGTCGAGCAGCGTGACAACCCGGAGCTGCGGGGAAAGCCGGTGATCGTCGGGGGGACGGGCCCTCGGGGCGTCGTGACAGCGGCGAGCTACGAAGCCCGCGAGTTCGGCGTCCACTCGGCCATGCCGGGCTTCGAGGCGCGGCGCCTCTGCCCCGACGGGATCTTCATCCGCGGCCAGCTCAAGCGCTACAGCCGCGAGTCGAAG
>CAXMOC010000134.1:0-18159 GCA_964194865.1 uncultured Opitutales bacterium
GGCTTTCGGCATTTGGAATACGTGTGAGTATCGCTACATATTCTTGAATACCTTGATCGTGGTCGAAGACGCTGCGGGGAGGGCCATCGCGTGAAGCCGCTTGTCGACGCAACGAGCACACCGCTTTCCTCGATCTTCGGCAGTGGGTTCCTGATCATCGTGCCAATTCTCGCAGGGGCGGTGGGGTCGTACTCCGTCCCCCCCATGGGCGCCGTCTGTGCCTTGGCGTACGCGGTGGGAAGCGTGATCCGGTTCAACATCAAGCATGCGGAGCCCGTTCTAGCCGGCACGCCAGGCGAGGCGACGCTGTCGTTCGAGCGCTCCTCGGATCTTGCACTCGTGCTGGCCTACGTGATTTCCGTCTGCCTCTATCTCCACATCCTGTCGGCCTTCGTACTCGAAGGTTTCAACGCGGACAACGAGCTCAACGAGAACCTCGTGACCACGGCGGTCATCGCGATCATCACTGCGATCGGGATCACCAAGGGCTTGGGCGTGCTGGATGTCCTGGAGCAATGGGGCCTCTACGTCACGCTTCTGATCATCGTGCTACTTCTCGTCGGCTTCGCGTACTACGACTGGACGGCCTGGCAGTCGGCGTCCGGTATCACGCTGGTCAAGGCCCTGGACCACACCCCGTGGGAAGTCGTGACCATCGTGGCTGGAACCCTGATCGTCGTTCAGGGCTTCGAGACACCGCGTTATCTGGGGAGCTCCTTCGATGCCGACGTCCGGGTCAGCGCTTCCCGCTGGTCGCAGATCATTTCGACTGCGGTCTACGTCGCGTTCGTCGCAGTGGCGCTGCCCGTGGTGCACACGTTGAACGGGAAGTACGACGACAACAGTCTGATCGCGCTCGTCGGAGTCGCGGCGAGTCTGTTGGCGGTGCCGTTGATCGTCGCCGCGGCCTTGAGCCAGTTCTCGGCGGCCGTAGCAGACACCCTCGCCGCGACCGGCAACATGCAGGAAACTACCCACGGGCATCTGAAAGCAAAATGGGGCTGCATCCTGGTTGGAGGCGGCGCCATCGCGCTGACCTGGTCGGCGAGCACCTTCGAGATCCTCGCGCTCGCCTCGCGGGCGTTTGCGTTCTACTACATGCTGCAGTGCCTGGTCGCGATCAGCGTGAGCCAGTCGACCGTGCAGCGGGTCGGCATGGCAATGATCGCTGCCGCGCTCGGCTTCATCACGGTCTTCGCGGTTCCCGCGGGCTGAGCCTTCGCATTCGGGAGTTCGTCAACCGGTGGAATCTTCCGGACTGGTCTGGAGCTGCAGAACCTTCTGGAGCATGTCGGCTTCGACGCGCTCCCCCGTCAGCGCCTTGGCGAGAAGCTCACCGCCGAGCACCTGAAGCGAGAGCAGTAGGCTCGGCTGGGTTCGCTTCAGGCGAAACTGGTTCTTCGGGTCGTTCAGCGAGGCGACGGTGGGAATCGTGGGAGCCAGCTCGTTGACTCCCAGCACCACGAAGCCATTGTCCGAATCGTTGGTCGAGAGCGCGAGCACCCCGCGCGCCTTGTCCGCTCCGGCCGTCCGCAGCACCGACAAGTCGGTGGGATCGCCAATCACGACGTCGCGCTGTTTGTAGAAGGCCTGGTCGATCGCCTGCTCGAGGATCAAGGTGACGCGCTGGCCGCGCGCCTCGAGCTCTTCGGCCGTATTCCGCGCGAGCGGGCTGCTACCCACGATGACGAAGTGGTTGGAGCGATCCACGATGTCCTCCCGAGCGCCGAGGAGCGCCCTCATTCGGCTGGTCAGCAGCGGCAAGAGGAACGCGCTGACCAAGGTTGCGACGGCGGCCAGCCCGACCAGAATCAATCCCACGACGAACGCCTGGCCTTCTGGGTCCCGCGCGTTGATGTCTCCGTATCCGACCGTGGAGATCGTCACGATGATGAAGTACAAGGCGGTGATGGGCTCTCGGATGGGTGGGTCGAAGTGCTCGCCCATCTGGAGCGTGGCCAACATCGCGTATGCGTGGAACGCAAGGATGGTGAAGAGCCCAAAGCAGGCGGCGGTCACCAGACTGCGTCTCCCGAACTGTCGCCTGGAGAAGAGCAGGACGAGAAGCGCGGCGACGCAGGACACGAACATGCCATCGAGCGGATGAGCTGGCACGAGAGCTCGGACCACGAGCACCACCGCAAGACCCGCCGTGGTCAAAACCCACGCGAAGCGGGAGCGGAGCAGCAGCCCGACGGACATCACGAGCAGGAGCATGCCGATCGCGAACTCGTGCGTCGTCGCGAGCTGGATGCCCTCGATTCGTTTCACCAGGTGTTCGGCGCGAACCGAAACGGCGGGGACGCCCATGGCCGTTTGCACCACGGCGTCGAGCATGAGCAGGCCGAGCGGGGCGACGACCAGCGAGAGCGGTACGTGGGGGAACCAGCGGTTGAGCCGTAGTCGTCGCTCGAGGGGACGGCGCAGCCTCTCGAAGCGCTCTCGCCAGCGGACCCACTGCGCGGCGATGTGACCCCACAGTTCACTCATCGCGCCGGAAGCTACACCTTCTCGTTGGCCCAGGAGCGGACCGTCCCATGAGAAAGAGCGGAGCTCACGCCGCCGCGGCCACCGCTTGGCGCCAACCCGTCAGCCAGGCCTCGATCGCGAGCTGGCCGGCAGCCAGCTTGCGGCGCTCAGCGACGGTGGCGAGAAATTCGCTCGTTCGATGGGCTCCGAGGGAGCGGACGACATCGGTCCGACCCCGAACCCCAGCTATCTGCGCTTCCAACGCAGCTTGAGCCTCGCGCAGGCCCGGGTCCGGCGCGGGCGCCGCGCCGCGCAGGGCCTGAGCGCTGGCGGCCATGCTCGACAGGATCGCCGCGTCATGGCGTGCCAATGCCTCGCGGAGCGGCGCGAGGGCGGCCTCGGCGTCGGGCGAGGCGCTCCCCTCCTCTTTGGCTGCGGTTCGGCGCGCACGCAAGGACGCGTCGAAGAGATCCTGCATGAGGGCCAGCAGCTCGCCGCGCCGTGCGTCATCGAGGGCGCGTTCGACGGGCTCGACGTGGGCCTGCGCGTGGAGCTTGCCGAGCAACGTCAGCTGCTTCGCGTAGGCGCCCAGGAGGGCGGCCGCGCCCCGGTCCGGCGCAGTGCCTTCGCTGCCGCGCTCGCCCAGGGCTCGCTGGCATAGGTCGAGCTGTCCAGCCGTACGCTCGGTGAACGTCTGCATCGCCGTGCGAGGCCACAAGAGACGCTGCGCGATCAGGCCCGCAGCCACCCCGAGCAGCAGGCCACACACCATGCCGTAGCTCCCGTCGACATCCTGGGCCGGTGCGTCGCCGATGAAGACGGGCAAGAGGGCCGTGAGCATCCCGAACAGGGCACCCAGCGGACCCAGGGGGGACCCGCGTACGATCAGGTAGCCGGCGCCGCCCGCGATCGCGAAGGGATACACGAGCGACAGTGGCATGCGATCCACGGCCCGGTCGTGTCGGTGGTGTCGGTCGTGTTGGCGATCCCGGCGGTATCCGGGGCGGTCGCGATGTGGATATCGATCGCGACGTCGACATCCACGGCGGCTACGGCTACGACGATGACGATGACGGCAACGAGGTGGGCGCGGCGCTCCTAGGAGGTGTGGTGGGCATGGGAATCGGTTCGTTGCTCACGGAACGATCCTATGATGAGTAGTTCGGGCGGCCTACAGCGACGTCCCTGAGTCCGCGCTCGCCCGGTTCGCCATAGCTTCGATCGCGCATCGCCAGTGGGGTCCGGTCGAGATCTCGCTGGCTCAGATGCAGTGGGGTTCGTCGTCGACGAACTCGGGCCGCGCATGAGCCCAGCGTTGGATAAAAGCCAGCCCAGCCTGCTCCCGCTGAGGGTCCCCTAAAGCGGGTGCGGAAGCGATCCGATGAGTCATTTGAATCCCTGGGGAGAATTCACCATGCATCGTTTCGTCTTTGGATTGCTCGGGTCTCTACTCGTAGCCGCTTTTGCGGCGACTGCGTTCGCTTGGGAGGGCGAGATGGCGAGCCTGGTCCAGCCCATCGCCGTGGTGCAGGAGAAGGCCGAGCCCGGCGACTTCGTGGTGGTGGAGGGCAAGGTGGCCGACGTCGGAACTGGCAGCGGCTCCATGACGATTGTCATCTTCAAAGACAGCAGCGGCTCGCTCCCGCTGGCGGTTCCCAATCACCTGCTGCGCGAGCTCGCCGGAGCGACGGCGCAGGGTGGGGCCGGTCCGGGCGGCATCGATCCGAAGATCGGCAAGAGTGCACGTGTCGGCGGTAAGTGGGACCACAAGCAAATGGACGACGAAACCTGGGGCATCCGCGTGCAGAGGGTCGAGCCGCTCGACCCGTGACGTTGAAGCGCGGCGGTCGCGCTGTGGACAGCGACCCGCATAGCCGGATCAACTACTGTCCCGCCGATGCGATGGTTCAATAGCCTAAGCCCGCTCGCCCGGGTTCTCCTCGGTTTGACGCTCGGAATTGGCACGGGTCTGTTCGTCGGTGAGCCGGCCGGTGCACTGTCGATGGGAGGCGACGCCTACATCCGGCTGCTCCAGATGACGGTATTGCCGTACGTGGTGGTGTCGCTCACCTGCGGGCTCGGCGGTCTAGACGCCGAGATGGCGCGGCGCATCGGATTACGCGGCGGGGGCATGATCCTGGTGCTCTGGGGTGTGACGCTGGCGACCCTGGTGTGCCTACCCCTCGCCTACCCCAACTGGACCTCGGCGGCCTTCTTCAGCACCAGCCTCGTCGACGAGCCGGCCAAGTTCGATCTGCTCACCCTCTACATCCCTTCGAACCCGTTCTACTCATTGGGACACACCGTCGTTCCGGCCGTCGTCGCCTTCTCGATCGCGCTCGGGCTGGCGCTGATTCCGGTTCAGAACAAGGACGGCCTGCTGAATGGACTCCGCAACCTGAGCGACGCGCTGATGAAGATCGCTTCGTTCATCGGCAAGCTCGCGCCCCTCGGGATCTTCGCGATCGCCGCTGCCGCAGCGGGGACCTTGCGCGTGGAAGAGCTGAGCCGCCTCCAGGTGTTTCTCTGGGTCTACCTGGTGGCGTGGTCGGTTCTGGCATTTTTCACGCTCCCTGTATTGGTGGCCTGGGCGACCCCGTTCTCCTATCGCGAGACGCTGCGCGAGTCGCAGGTGCCGATGATCACCGCCTTCGCGACTGGCACGGTGCTGGTGGTGCTTCCGATGATCGCCGAGCGCTGCCGCGCACTGCTCGAAGCGCACTCGATCGCCGAGCCGGAAGCGACGACGACCATCGACGTGCTGGTGCCCACAGCCTACAGCTTTCCCAGCGCCGGCACGCTGCTGGGTCTCGGCTTCGTACTCTTCGCCGCGTGGTACGTCGGATCGCCGCTGGCCGTTGCCCAATATCCCTCGTTCACCATGATGGGCGCGTTCACGGCCTTCGGCTCGATGGCCGTTGCAATTCCCTTCATGCTGGACTTCTTCTCGCTGTCGGCCGACCTGTTCCAGCTCTACCTGCTCGGCAGCGTGGTGACCGCGCGCTTCGCCACTGCGCTGGCCGCGATGCACGGCGTGGTGGTGTGTCTGCTGGGAGTCACAGCGGTGCTGGGGCGGCTGCGAATGCGCGCCCTGCTGCGCGCCGCCGGAGCCAGCGTACTGGTGTCGGCCGCGGTGCTCTTCGGGCTGGGCGTCGGTCTGACCCGCGCCATCCCCTACGCCTATACGGGCGAGGAGGCGTTCGTATCGATGCCGCTGCTCGGCGAACCCGTCGCTGCTCAACAGCGAAGTGAGCTGCCGGCACTCGACGGGCGGGATCTCGCGCGACCCCGCCTCGAGGTGATTCGCGAGCGCGGCACCTTGCGGGTGGGCTACCTGCCCGATCGGCTTCCCTTTGCCTATCGCTCGGCGCAAGATCGGGTGGTCGGCTACGACCTCGACCTGGTGCACGAGATGGCGCGCGACGTCGGGGTCACGCTGGAGCTGGTGCGGCTCGACTGGGACGCGGCCGTCGCTGGGCTCGACGATGGCGGCCTCGACATGGTGGTCGGCGGTCTCGCAGTGACACCGGGACGCGCTCAGAAGGTCGCCTTCACCCGTTCGTACATGGACCGTTCGCTCGGCTTTGCGGTTCGCGATCATCGGCGCGACGAATTCTTGAATCTCGCTTCCCTGAGAGGGCAGCGGATCGCCGTGCCGCAGTCGGATCACTATCGAGCGGTCCTCGAACGCTTGCTGCCCGACGCGAAGATCGTCGCGATCGATTCGCCGCGCGCCTTCTTTCGCGGCCAGCTCGAAGACGTGGACTTGCTGGCGACCGCTGCGGAATCGGGCGCAGCCTGGACCCTGATCTACCCCAGCTTCAACGTGGTCGTACCCCGTGGCGCGGATTTGAAGGTGCCCACCGCGATCGCCCTTCCGCTCGCGCAGACGGAGCTGCGTCACTTCGTCGATACCTGGCTCGATCTGTCTCGCAAGGGCGGACTACTGGGTCGATTGGAGCGATACTGGATTCTCGGACAACAGGACGAACGGCAGAAGCCGCGCTGGTCCGTGATGAACAACTTGCTTGGCTGGGGACACCCAACCGGCTCTTCCGAGACAGCTGAGGAGTAAACCACATGTGCCGATGGCTAGCTTATCAGGGCAGTCCGATCGCCCTGGACGAATTCATCTTCAACACTACACACTCGCTGATCGACCAGAGCATGGCCGCCACGATGGGCCCGCACACCACCAACGGCGACGGCTTCGGCATGGGCTGGTACGGGCGCGGGGGCGAGCCCGGCGTCTACCGCGGTGTGCAGCCGGCCTGGAACGACGCGAATCTCCGCGACATTGCCCATCACATGGACTCGTCACTCTTCCTCGCCCACGTACGCCGTTCGACGGGAACGGCGGTTCAGCAGACCAATTGTCACCCGTTTCGTCACGGGAAATGGCTGTTCGTCCACAACGGCTTGATCTACGGCTACGCGGACATGCGACGCGAGCTGATCCTCCACGTCGCACCCGAGCTGTTCCCTGAGATTCACGGCAGCGCAGATTCCGAGGTGATGTTCTACCTCGCCCTCAGCTACGGACTGGAGAAGGATCCCATCGCCGCAATGGAGAAGACCGTGGGGTTGATCGAGAAGATCGGCCGGGAGCACGGTGTCGAACACCCGATGCAGATGACGGTGGGAATCGCGAACGGAGAGACGCTGTGGGCGATCCGCTACTCGACCCAGGGAGATTCGCGCACGCTCTTCTACAACACGGACGTCGCGCAGCTGCGCGAGCTGTATCCCGACCATCCCAGGCTCCACCTGATCCAGGACGATGCACGGGCGATCTGCTCCGAGCCGCTCAGCGATCTCGGTGGTATCTGGAACGTAGTTCCCGAGTCGACGGCGGTGGCCGTGAAGGACGGTGAGATCGAAATGAAACCCTTCGCCCCGAGCGCGCCCTGAGCAGAATCGCCCCGGAATCGAAGACAGGACCAAGCGACGCATGAGCCTATCCACCAAGATCCTGCTTTCCCTGTTGCTCGGTGTCATCGCAGGGCTTTTCTTCGGCGAGCCGATGGGTGCGCTCGCGGTGGTGGGTGACGCCTTCGTGCGCCTGCTCCAGATGACCGTGCTTCCCTACGTGGTGGTCTCGCTCATCGCGGGCCTTGGCCGCCTCGACTACGCGGAGGCTCGCAGCCTGGCTCTCCGAGGCGGCCTCCTACTCTGCCTGCTCTGGGCCGTGTCCTTCGCCATGGTGGCAGTGATGCCGCTCGCCTTCCCCACCATGGAGACGGCCTCCTTCTTCAGCACCACGTTGGTGGAGCCGGCCGCGCCGGTCGACTTTCTGGGGCTGTACATTCCTTCCAATCCCTTTCACTCGCTGGCCAACAATGTGGTGCCTGCGGTGGTCCTCTTCAGCATCGCGTTGGGCGTCGCGCTCATCGGGATGGAGCGGAAGGAGCTGTTCGGCCAGACTCTCGACACCCTGAGCGACGCGTTGCTCCGTGTGACCAACTTCGTGGTGCGGCTCACACCGATTGGCGTCTTCGCGATTGCAGCGAGTGCTGCCGGGACCATGACCGTCGCCGAGTTCTCGCGCGTTCAGGTGTATCTGGTGACGTACATCGGATTTTCCCTGGTTCTCTCTTTCTGGCTGCTCCCGGGTCTGGTTGCCACGCTCACTCCGATCCGCCACCGCGACGTGGTCTGGCTCAGCCGCGACGCTCTGATCACGGCGTTCGCGACGGGCAGCAGCTTCGTCGTGATCCCGCTGCTGGCCGAGCGCAGCCGCGAGCTGCTCCGGCGCTACTCGCTCGAGAGGGAGGACTCGGCCTCGCTGGTCGACGTGATCATCCCGGTTTCGAATAGCTTCCCGCATGCGGCCAAGGTCCTGACGCTCTCGTTTGTGGTCTTCGCTGGCTGGTTTGCGGACACACCCGTCCCTCTCAGCGAGTACCCGATGCTCGCGGCTACGGGCATTGCCAGCGCCTTTGGGAGCGTGAACGTGACGGTCCCCTTTCTGCTCGACCTGATGCAGCTGCCGCACGATCTCTTCCAGCTCTTTGTCGCCACGGGTGTCCTCAACGCGCGTTTTGGAACCCTGCTCGCCGCCATGCATGTGCTGGTTCTGACCCTGCTCGGGACCTGTGCGCTAACTGGTCTGCTCACCCTGCGCTGGGGGCGCGTGGTTCGCTACCTGATTGGGAGCGTGATCGTGGTGGGTGTCTCGCTCGCGGGTATGCGGTTGCTGCTTTCCCAGATCGTCGACTCCACCTATCAGAAAGACCAGATGGTTCGCAGCATGCAGCTGGTGCTGGAGCCCGCGGCTGCTGTTGTCCACTCCGACCCCGCGCCGGTTCCGATCGCCGACCCCACTCGGAACCGGCTCGAGACGATCCTCGAGCGCGGCGTGTTGCGCGTGGGGTATCGGCCCGACGGAGCCCTGCCCTTCAGCTTCCGCAACGACGAGGGCGAGTTGGTTGGCCTGGATGTGGAGATGGCCCACAGCCTGGCGCGCGGCCTCGGTGTTCGCCTCGAATTTGTCCCGGTGGCGTCCCATTTTGGCCAGCGTTTCGTCGAAGCATTGGAATCGGGCTACTGCGACATCGTGATGAGTCGTTCCGCGCTCACGCTGGCCAACGTGGGTCAGTTGGAATACTCGCAGCCCTATCTCGACCTCACGGTCGGCTTTCTCGTGAGAGATCACCGTAGAAGGGAATTCGCAGATCGCGAGCTCGTTGCAAAGCGCGACGGTCTCCGAATCGCGTTCCCCGACGATCGCTACTACCGGAGCCAGATCGCTCCGCTTCTTCCGCGCGCAGAGTTCGTAACGGTCGCTGGCATCGAGACCTTCCTCGAGGACGACAACGAGGATCTAGACGCGATGATCTTCGTCGCGGAGATCGCCGCGGCCTGGAGTCTCCTGTACCCGAAATTCTCGTCCGTCGTTCCCGATCCGCCATTCCAGGGCGTCCCAATGGCGTATCCGCTCCCGCTCGGCGAGGCCGAATGGAAGAACGCGGTCGACAACTGGATCGAGTTGACGAAGCGCGACGGAACCATCCCCCTTCTCTACGACCACTGGATTCTGGGACGCGGAGCCGAAGATCGAAGACCTCGCTGGTCCGTAGCCCGAAACGTCCTGGGCTGGATCGACTGACTGCGGCGGGGATTCGGGTCGCGCGCGCGCCGAAGAGCTGCGATGGTGCGTCCCGTGGCAGAAGTTGCAGACTCCGCCGGTGACCGGCGCTTGGGGGCGTTCGCCTACCCTCATTACCGACGCTTTTGGTTCGCGACGCTGGCGCGCGTCTTCGGGTTGCAGTTCCGCTTCGTCGCCATGGGTTGGTTCGTCGTGAGCGACGACGGGCTCGATCTATCGCCTATCTGGCTCGGAATTGTGGGCCTGTCGAGCGCGCTTCCGACCATCGCGTTGAGCGTTCCGGCCGGCCTGGTCGCAGACCGCTACGAACATCGCTCGATTCTGCTGCTGAGCCAGACCACCACCGCGGTGCTGAGCCTGCTGCTGGGAACCTTGATCGTCGGGGGGGCGGTCGACGTCTGGGGGCTGATCGCCTGGGCGATCGGGGTTGGCGTGCTCACCGCGCTGGCGGTACCGACTCAATCCGCGATCTTGCCGCGGCTGATCGAGCCCAAGGCGATGGCCAGCGGCGTCGCCTTGATCACCAGCATCTGGAACACGATGCGCATCGTCGGCCCGGCCGCCGCCGGTGTGCTGATCGCGTGGATCGGAGTCGGTCAAGCCTTCTGGGTGACCGGGCTGGGTTTTGCACTTTCGGCTGCGCTGATCGCGAGCTTGCGGCTCCCGCCGCTCGAACGCCAGGGCGGGGACGACGGTGGCATGCGCGCGGGCCTCCGTTACATCTTCGCCCAGCCCGTCTTTCTGGCGACCATCGGCCTGTCGTTCTTCACCTCGCTGTTTGGGATGTCGTACTACACCCTGCTCCCCGTCTTTGCCGACGATGTTCTCGACGTCGGCTCCCAGGGCTTTGGTCTGATGGAAGCGGCGGCCGGCGTGGGAGGTTTTCTGGGAACCCTCGCGATGATCCGAATTGGGGCGGGTCGCTACGCGGGGCCGACGATGCTGGCGGCGGCCGGCGTGTTTGGCCTCTTCATCTGCGGCTTTGCGGGTAGCCGCCAGCTCGTGATGTCGATGGCGATGCTGTTCTGCGCGAGCTTCTCGTCGTCCATGTACCTCAACATCGGCATGACACTGCTGCAGCTGCGGGTACCAGATCAGTTGCGCGGGCGCGTGATGGGCGTCTGGTCGATGACCTGGTTCCTGTCCGCGGTGGGGGGGTTGCCGGCGAGCGCGCTCGCCGAGTGGATCGGGGCGCCTTGGACGGTCGCGTTGGGGTCGCTCTCGGTCAGCGCATTTGCGGGGCTGCTCTTCGTGCTCTCCAAGGAGCTGAGAGGGGTGCGCGAACTCGACGAGTCGGACGGCCCCTAGACGATCTTCGCGAGCGTTGCGCTCAGCTCCGCCACGCCGTCGACGCATCGTTCGGGTGACTCGGCTACCGCCATGACGTTGAAGCTGCCGCAACCTCGCTCCGCGTACGCCGCCAAGAACTCCGCAACTTCCTCCGGCGTGCCGCAGGGGCTGTACTTCTCGAAGCGTTCGAACGGGATGCGGTACATGCTCTGCATGCGGTGGGAGAGGCGCTCCCGCGCACGGGCTCGATCTTCGTCGAACCCGACCCAGACCTGCAGGCCGTGCGAGCGCGGTGGGTCGGCGCGTCCGCAGGCTTCGGCCTCGGCATCCACCCGCTCGAGCATCTGCGCGTAGCGTTCCGGCGAGCACCAGACGCCGAGCCAGCCGTCTCCCAGGCGCCCCGCCCGGCGCAGTGCCGCGTCCGAGCGCCCTCCGATCAGGATCGGCACCGGGGGGTCGGGCGCGGGCCGGATCCAGGCCGCTTCGAAGTCGAAGAACTCTCCGTGGAAGTCGAATGGTTCGCCGCACAGCAAGCCCCTCAGGCAGCGCAGAGATTCGTCGGTGCGGCGCCCGCGCGTGCGCGGATCGACCCCGCAGATTTCGACCTCGTGCCGGTCCTCTCCGCCGACCCCGACGCCGAGCACCAGGCGTCCGGGCGCGGACTCGCACAGCGTCGCGATCTCGCGCGCCACCGGAACCGGGTGTCGCAGCGCGAGCAGGTAGACGCCGATGTGGACTTCGAGTGTCGGCTCGAGGGCGGCCACCGTGGCGGCCTGGATCAGGCCGTCGAGGCCGAAGCCGGTGTAGAAGCTCACGTGATCCGCGACGAAGACGTGGTCGATGCCGGCGTCGGCTGCCCGCTGCAGCAGCGCGCGGCGATTCTCGTGGGGCCCCTGGAGCATCTCCGCACTGGCCAGCGTCCCCACCCTCGGCCGATTTCGCTCGCCAACCATTCGCCAACAACTCCTCGTATCCCCTGTGGCCCAGCGCCAAATCCAAGTCAGCTGACTGGCAGCCCCGCATGCCAGGTTAGACTGGAGACGATACCGAGAACTGCAAGCAAGCGAGGTGAGGCCATGAGCGAAGCCCGAAGCGAAACGGTTCGATACGAAGAGCGCGACAGCATCGCGATCATCACGCTCAGCCGGCCCGAAAAGCTGAACACGCTGAACGAGTCGGTGATCCAGGGGGTTGCCGACGGCATCGATGCGGCGACGGCGTCGCGAGACGTGCGGGCGGTGGTGCTGCGCGGCGAAGGGCGCGTCTTCACCGCCGGTTACGACCTCGTTCCGGGGAGCGAAGGCGGCTGGTCGAACCCTTATGACGCGCCTCGCGCCGAGCCTCGGGCTGGCGCCTGGGATCCGGTTCGCGATCTACAGTTCATGGGCAAGAACGTCGAGCGCTTCATGAAGATCTGGCACTGCCCCAAGCCGGTGATCGGACAGATCCACGGCTTCGCGGTCGGCGGCGCCACCGACCTGGTGCTGTGCTGCGACCAGCTCTTCATGGCCGAAGATGCCTACATCGGCTACGCGCCGTCGCGGGTCTTCGGAACACCGACCACCATGCTCTGGATCTACCGGCTCGGCCTCGAGCACGCCAAACAATTCCTGCTGACCGGTGAAGCCATCGACGCCGAGACGGCGCTGCGAATCGGCCTGGTGTCGCGAGTCCATCCCGCAGACGAGCTGGGTGAGCGGGTGGAGGAGTACGCGCGCAAGTTCCAGCACATTCCGGCCAATCAGCTCGCGCTCAACAAGCTGCTCGTCAATCAGGCGTTCGAGAACATGGGCCTGCGCACCACCCAGCTGCTCGGCACGCTCTTCGACGGAGTGACCCGGCACACCGAAGAGGCGTACCGCTGGGCGGAATCCTTCGCCGAGAAGGGCTTCCGCGAGGTCATTCGCGAGCGCGACCGGCCCTGGGGCGACTACGGTGAACGCGACCGCAGCTGACCGAGTGCGCTAGAAGGCTCGGAACCGCTTCTGCACGTGCTCCTGGCGGATCCGGATCTGCTCCTGACGCTGCTCGGGAGAAATCGTGCCAGTGCTCTTGTGCAGGTGCTCGCGAATTTTCTCGAAGGGGACCTTCGTGGCCGTGATTGTTGGCCAGTGTTCGGGCGGCGGTGTTTCGCTGTAAGCCCAGCGCGGGGTGAGGAAGCCTTCACGGTGGCCGGAGGTGTCGAGCCAGTTCCGTACCCCCGGGTCGCGATGGGCGACGACGAGCCGGATCACCCCGTCCGGGTCGACCTCGCTCTGGCTGCCGTTCAAGCTGCCCAGGCGGTGCGCGTACTCGAGTGACTCGCCCCACAGGTTGCCTAGCTGGAAGCCGATGTACTGCGGCTGGCCCTGGATCCGGTTCTCGACCACCAAGGCTTCGTCGGGCTCCAGCTCGAACACGCCGCCGGCGTAGAGGTTCGTGCTCATGCCTCCGCCCGTGGCACCCGAGGCCGCGTTGACCGTGTTGAAGGCGTTGCGCGAGAACTCGACTCCCGGAATGCCGCCCTCGCGGTGTCCGTAGCTGCCCATCAGGATCGTCCAGAAGGCGTTCCAGAAGTGCATCTGACCGCGCACGAGCTCGCCGCAGCGCCGCAGCTCGGCGGCGGCTTGCTCCGGGCCGTAGGGAGGGGGCGCATTGCCCTCGGCACCGAGCTGTTGGATGGCGAGATGGATCGCGTCTTCGCGCTCCCAGTCATCGAAGAGCTGACGCCCGCTGATGTAGTTGGCGTAGCGCTCGGGCGGCACGTCGGGATCCGTCGGGTGGGGACGTTCCACGATCTTCAAGGTCGAGATGAAGTTGCCGTCGTGACCCGCTGGGCGTTCGGGTGCGAGCAGAATCTCGAAGCTGCCGTCTTCATCGACTTGAATCGCATTCGAGTCGATTCGCCCCGTCTGGGTCTTGGTGCCCGGCATTAGCTCGCGCAGGTCACCGGAATCGCCGGCCAGCACGCCCGCGCTCGCCTCGAAGATCACGTAGTGCGGCGCCTTGCGGCCGCTTGCCGGCGGCGCTTCGCCGCGCCACTCGCTCCAGTCGGCGACGTGGCCGCGGATCGAATAGCGCTCGCGCCCGTCGATGGGAGCGAAGAAGTAGATCGCGTCGGCGTTGTCGATCGTCGCGCGGTTGACGATGGAGAGCGCGTTGCGAAACGCCGGGTGCGCTGGGTCCTCGTGGAAGGCGCGTTCGACCGCGCTGTGTACGAAGCCCATCAGGTAACGATAACCCTCGGCCAGGTTGCGGGAGTTTCCCGGAGCGGGCATCAGCTCGGGTTGGTCGATCGCGTCGCGCGCGCGCGCCAGGCTCTCGAGCATGTCGTCCCAGGCGGCGCGCAGCTCCTTCTGCGGATCGTTCGCCATCATGCGCCTCCCTGCGCGTCGGCTTCCCACTGGAAGCGTTCGAAGAGGTCTCCGAGCTGCTCCCGGATCACGTCGCCCTCGAGTCCGAACTCCTCGAGGCTGTAGCTGTGGCGGGTCTGGTGCTTGCGCTCTCGCTTGCCCTCGCCCGCGAGGATCTCGCGAAACTCGGCGGACATCGGCAGGTCCAGATCCTGGTAGGCGCGTTCGATCGTGGCGGCCGGGTCGGAGGTGAGGTCGCGGTAGTCCACGACCGCACCGCGAATCTCGGGATGTGCCTCGAGGGTCTCGAGCGGGTGGCGGTAGGAGTGCCAGGACTGGTTGGCGAGGATCTGCAGGCAGCGCTGCTGCTGTGCGTCCTCCCAGCCGAGCTGCTTCCAGCCCGCGCGGACCAGCTTGAGCAGACTCGGGATGGTGTCGCGCGGATCGCGCACGTTGACGACGAGCCTCGCGTCCGGGAACGCCTCGATCAACGACGCGGCGCGCCCCGCCCACAGCGGGTTCTTGGCGAGGTGGGTCTTGCTGGGTCCGTTGAGGTAGAGCTGACGCCTCACGCACTCGCGGTAGAAGTCGTTGATCCGGCGACGCTTCCGCTCGGGCCAATCGTTCATGTGATAGAAGTCGAGGTCGCCCATGTAGGGCATCTTCGTGATCCAGAAGCCCGAGGCCATCGAATAGTAGAGGCTGATGTCGTCCTCTTCGGGAATCGTCAGGCCCATCTCGTGCATGTGGCGCTGGCCGCCGTAGCGCCGCTCCTCCCAGCCGTGCACCTGTTTCGCGACGGCTCCGCCCAGGACGCGCCGGTCGAACGCGATACCGAATCGGATCAGCTTCTTCTGCAGCAGCGAGGGGAAGTAGCACTCGTAGAGCAGGAACGAGCTGAAGCGCCCGGCATCCTGGCTCATCAAACGGTGGGTCAGGGTCGTTCCGCTGCGGGCGTGGCCGACCATGAAGACGGGCGCAACGACTTTCACCTTGCGAAGCCCCGGAAAGAGGAGCCCATCGAGAAAGAAGCAGATCGCGTGAAAGCTCGAGACGATCGGCACCATCACGCACAGAACCGCCAGATAGTAGTAACGAGCCTTGGCGGCCGGCTCGTTCCAGGCGAGCCGGAGCATTGTGAAGTAGTTGGCGAAGTCGAAGTAGAAGCGCATGGCTTCAGGCGGTGGCCTCGACGTCCGCTTGGATGAACGCGTCGCCGAGAACGACCTGGCCGTCGAGGCTCTTGACCTCGCGACCCACCTCGTGGAGGACGTCGCGGCTGAAGACCACGCGGCCGACGTGGCGGGCCGTGCACAGCTCGAGTGCGGCCTCGGCCATCACTTCGACTGGCTCGACCATGTCGGGGTTTCTGCGCGCGATGTCGCGCACGTAGTCGGCGCCCTGGGTCAACACGATCGCGACGGGCGCCATCGCGTTGACGAAGATGTCGTGCGTGGCAACCTCGTGAGCCAGCGCTTCCGTGTAGCGGTCGAGGGCCGCCTTGGTTGCCCCATAGGCGCCGATGATCAACGCGTTGGTTTGGGTGTCGCGGTAAGGCAGCGCCGGCTGCTTCGAGGTGGCGCTGCTGATGTTCAGGATCCAGCCGCCGCCGCGCGCCTGCATGCCCGGAATCACCTGCTGGGCGAGATCGATCGGCGCGTTGAGGTTGAGCTCGTACATGAAGCTGCGCTCTTCCGTCGTCGCCTGACTCGGTAGCTTCATGTGAGCACTGGCGGCGTTGTTGACTAGAACATCGATGGGGCCAAACGCCTCGTTGGCGCGCTCGATCAGGTCGGCGCGGGCCGCCCGGTCGGAAAGATCCGCTGCGACTGCCGCGGCCTTGCCGCCGCCGGCCTGGATTTCGGAGACGGCCTCTTCCAGGGTTCCTTGCAACTTGCCGTGGCTGCCCATGCGCGACGCGCCCAGCACCACCGAGGCGCCCTCGGCCGCGAAGCGGCGCGCGATCGCGCGGCCGATTCCGCGGCTTGCGCCCGTGACGAACGCCACCTTGCCGTCGCAGCTGCCCATCGCCCGTCCCTCCTGGTCGGCTCACCGCGGCTCAACGGGGCTCACCGTCCGACTCGCGGCGGGGCCCGGCGTTCCCCGCCGAGCGCCGTGGGGGGAGCTTGCCATCAGAAGTGGGTCTTGTGTAGTACTCTGGTCTGCCGACGGCGGAGCGATGCCCTCAGACAGCGAGGGAGAGCTCGATCGAGCTCCACGGAGGTTTTCTTCCATGTCCAACGTCTTGATCATCAGCTCGGACTGTCACGCGGGCGCGCTCCCCGCCACCTACAACGAGTACCTGCCGTCGAAGCTCCACGAGGCCAGCGATACCTGGTGGGTGGGCTTTGCGAGGGAGATGATCGCGCGGGCGGGCACCTTCTTCGATCAGGAGGCGGTGGAGGAGTATGTGGAGAAGGCCGGTGAGGACGGGGGGCGGATGCAGGCGTTCGCGAACACCCCGGCCACGCTCGACGACGCTGCCCTGCGCGCGATGCTCACGGACGAGACGAGCGCCTTCGCGCCGCGCCGAGGCGAGTGGGACGCCTCGGTTCGGCTTCAGGAGCTCGAAGCAGACGGCATCGCCGGAGAGGTGATCTTTCCGCAGATGGCGCCCTTCGGCGCCGGCCTGATGCAGTACCGCTCTCCGGTCGATCCCGAGAAGAACCTGGCGGGCAACCGCGCCTACAACCGCTGGCTCGCCGACCTGTGCAACGCCCACCCCGGCCGGCACGCGGGCGTGGCGATCATCAACGTCGACGACATCGAGGTGTGCGTCCAGGAAGTGCGCGACGCCAAAGAGGCGGGACTGTGGGGCGGTGTGCTGCTGCCGACGAGCACCGGCCAGCACCCCTTCTATCACCACCCGCGCTACGAGCCGCTGTGGACTGTCTGCGAAGAGCTCGGGATGCCCATCCACTCGCACTCCGGCTGGTCTCCCGACTACGGCGATCTCCCCAGCTCGACCGCGATGTACATCAGCGAGGTCGATATGTGGGCCCAGCGCCCGTTCAAGGCCTTGCTCTGGTCTGGCGCCTTCGAACGTCATCCCGATCTCAAGTACATCTTGACCGAGACCGGCTGCTCCTGGATTCTGGAGACACTCCGCGTGCTCGAGTTCAAGGCCGACAACCCGATCTTCAAGTACTTCAGCAAGGGGTTGTCGCTGCGTCCGTCGGAGTACTTCCAGCGTCAGTGCTACATCGGCGCGTCGTTCATGCCCGACCACGAGGGGCGCGATCGTTACCGCATCGGCCTCGACAAGCTCATGTGGGGCTCGGACTATCCGCACCTCGAAGGCACCTGGCCGAACACCATGGACGAGCTGCGCAAGACGTTCTCCGAATACCCGGAGAACGAGATCCACCAGCTGCTCGGTGGAAACGCGGCCGAGGTCTACGGCTTCGATCGGGAGCTGCTCGACCCGATCGCCGCCAAGATCGGCCCCGCACTTTCGGACATCACCGCGGCGAGCTGAGGGGCCTTGCCGCCTCGCCGCCGCGTTGCCTGGAGGGAAATCAGCATGGACCGCTACCTGGTGATCTCATCCGACGGCCACGCCGGACCGCGCCCCGAGGTGTACCGCGACTACCTCGACCCGAAGCATCGGGAGGCCTTCGACCAGCAACACGCGATCCGCATGGAGATGCTCAAGCAAGCGGGCGAGAAGCTCGAGATGATGCAGGAGAGCATCAAGTGGGCGCAGGGCAAGGAGCACGGTCTGGCCGGCGCCTGGGATAGCGATCGACGCCTCGAGGTTCTGGATGGGGACGGCGTCGCCGCCGAGATCCTCTTCGTCGACGGACTCACCGAGCAGAACTCGCCGCCCTTTGGCGGCGACCTGGGCATGTTGCCGACGGGAGCCGTGCCGGAGCTGCAGTGGGCGGGTGCTCGCGCGCACAACCGCTGGATGTCCGAGTTTGTGGCCATGGCGCCAGAGCGCCGCTTGGGCCTGGCGCT
>CAXMOC010000135.1:0-3811 GCA_964194865.1 uncultured Opitutales bacterium
GCTCGCCTCAAGCTCCTGCCGGGCCGAGACGAGGTGCTGCACTTCCCCGGGCAGTGGCGACGACCCTGGCTCCGCCACGCCCGAGCGCATCGACTCCATGGAATACGTCGCACGGGTGCTGGCGCAGATCCCTCCGCCTCGCAAGCATCTCGTGCGCTATTACGCAGCGCGTTCAGTTATGGGAGTTGAGCCGCGAATCTCCTGTCGATGAAGGAATCGTCGTGTGATCTGGTCTACATAATGTTGTCAGGAATGCAAGCACCTCGTCGGGCGGCTGATAGCGAACGTCGGGTGAATCGGGGACGACGCACTTCTCCAGCGCGCGACGCTTCATTTCCAGATCAGCCTCGACGTAGTGATGGGTGGTGTTGGGAGAGGCGTGGCCGAGCCAGGACTGGATGGTGGTGAGATCCACGCCGGACTGAAGCAGATGCATCGCCTTGGTGTGCCGCAGGGTATGTGGGGAGATGGCTTTGCCCACGAGCTCTGGTTTGGTGCCCGAAGCGGTCGCCACGGCTCGCTTGAGGACGTGGGTCACGCCATGGCGCGTCAGTCGCTGGCCTCTTGCGTTGACGAAGAGGGCAGCCTCCGAATCGGAAGGGAGGCGACGCTGGTCACACAGTGCCTTGAGCTGCTGCGCCGTGTCCTTGGAGAGGGGTATCGCACGCTCCTTTGCTCCCTTGCCGCGGAGCAGGACTTGCTGTGGCCACTGGAGCCGGAGGTCTGCCACGTTGACGTCGCACGCCTCCGAGACGCGTGCGCCGGTTCGGGCGATGAAGCTCAGCAGAGCATGATCGCGCTGACCGAGCAGGGTTGTGCGATCAGGCGCGGCGAGGATCGTCTCCAGATCCTTCTGGTCGAGATACCCGAGCATGCGTTTGGTGGTTCGCTTTGTCGGAATGCTGAGCACACGCTGGGCGATTCCGATCGCCTCCGGATCCGAAGCCGCGACATGGTGAAAGAAGGACCGGATCGCGGCGAGCCGAGCATTGCGCGTGCTGGTGCTGTTGTGACGTTCCTGCTCCAGGTGGTCGAGAAAGGAAAGCACCATATCCCGGTCGAGATCGTCGAGAGCAAGGCCACTGGGAGGCTTGCCTTGACGCTCGGCCGCGAAGATCAGAAAGAGTCGTAGCGCGTCACGATAGGCGGCCACGGTGTTATGGCTGGCCTTGCGCTGAGCGATCAGCCTCTGGCGGAAGAAAGACTCGAGCATGTCGCCGAGAGAGGGTCTTGCCTTGGTGCTCATGGCCGACCCGCCGCCTGGCAACGCTCGGCCGCCAATCCCATCAGCTCGGGCGTCGCCGTGAGGTAGTACGCGGTGTCGCTGTAGCGCACGTGGCCCATGTAGGTGGCGAGCATCGGGAGCATGGCCTGGACGTCGACACCGGCTTCGTACCAGGCGATCAAGCGTTTTGTGGCAAAGCGGTGACGAAGAGAGTGGAAGCTGACCCCCTCACCTTTGGGCCCACGCAGCCCGGCCCGCCGTGCAATCTTGCAGACCGCCTGTTGCAGGGTGTTGCGCACGAAGCGTCGCTGCCGCATGGTGACGAAGAACGCAGCCTCGCGGCAGCCTGGGAAGGCTGAATCGCGCAGCGCGGCGTAGCTGCGCATCGTCTCGAGGGTGCTCGGGTGGGTGGGGACATAGCGGTCCTTCTTGAACTTGGTCTGCCGGATGAGTAGCACCCCGGTGGCGAGGTCGACGTCGGCCTTGTCGAGGCGGACCACCTCGCCGATGCGGAGGCCTGTGCTGGCCGCCAGGCCGACTATGGTCTGGAGGGTGATGCCACGTACTGGGTGCTTCTTCGAGACGTGTCGTGCCTCGCGAAGAAGGCGGGCGAGCTCTTCGTCGCTGATGATGTGGCGGACGGGTCGGCCGCTGGGGCGTGGGAGAGCCTTGGGGTCGAGCGGTGGGGTTCGCGGATCCAGGGTGGCCAGGTATTCACAGAAGCCGCGGACCACCTGGTAGTGGCGTGCACGCAGGTCCATCGAGGTCGACGGATCGTGAGTGGCGAAGGCGATCACCATCTCCTGCGACAGCGGGGTGCATCGCCCCTGTTGGAGCAGGTACTCATCGAAGGCATGAAGATGGGCGACCTGCCGCTCAAACTGAAACCCCAGGGCCCGTTTCAGCGCCACATACGCACAGAGTGGATCCGCATACGCGCTCGAGAAGCTCGTCATGCATCACCTCCGGGGAAGGGGAGCGCGACGGGGCTCAAGTTGCGCATGTCGACCTTGGTGTAGATCGCAGTGCTGTCGATGCTGGCGTGGCCCAAGAGGTCGGCGATCTGTTTGACCTCGACACCTTGGTTCACCATCCGTGTCGCCAGGCTGTGACGAAGCATGTGAGCCCCCTGGCTCGGCGCCGGGATCCCTGCGCGCAGGAGGTGTCTGGCGACGATGTCCCCGATTCCGTGGGTGGAGATGATCGGCCCCAGAGGAGCCCGGTGCCGCACGAAGACGTGAGGAACGTCCAGCCGTGGACGTCCTTGGAGGACGTACTCGGCGAGCGCCGTGCCGAGCTCCTGCGGCAGTGGAAGGGCCCGCTCTCGACGGCTCTTGGTCTCGGCCAGCCGGATCTCGCCGGCTCGCCATTGGATCTCGGTGAGCTTGAGATTGCGCACTTCCTGATTCCTCAGCCCGAGGGTGGCGATAGACAGCAGCACAGCCGTGTCGCGCAAACCCAGTGGGGTGCTCGTGTCCACGCTGTCGATCAGCGCCCGCACCTGCGCCCAGGGAAGGTGGCGCGGGATCGACTGCAAGCGCCAGTGGGGCAGCGTTGGGACCACACGATCGAGGTCGACTTCGACGATCCCTTCCCACCGCAGGTAGCGCAAGAACACGCGGGTCAGGCTGCACAGGTTGTTTCGCCAGGAGCCACTTGGATTCAGCCCGGCCAGCTCCGTGATGAAGTCCAATACGTCGACCCCTGTGAGGTGAGCCAGAGGCCGCTCCCCATGACGCCCACACCACCACTCGAGAAGTCTCCGGGCGTAGCGCAGGTACTGTGGACGGCTCGAAAGAGACAGCCCCCGCACGCAGTCAAGATGACGGTCGTATTTCCCGAGAACGGAGGCGAACCGATCCTCAGGCCGGGCTGCGGCTGCCTGCTGAATAACACCCGAGGACCGAAGGTGGTCCACCATGTGCCGCAGCAGACCCCCGGCATCCCGAAAGGTGCCCTCCGATCTCAGCTCCTCGTTGATGAAGCGTTCGACCAGTGCCTCATCGATTCCCGCTGTCTCCTCGACATCGGCTCCGGCCGCAAATCCGTTGAACCTGCCCGTCAGGCTCAGAATGCGCTGGCCGGTCGCCCGCGTGAAGCCCCGTCGGTAGAGCTTGGCTGCCAGATCAGCGATGTGATCAGCCAAGGGGCCGCGGCGCAGCTCCTCCAGCCGCTTGGGGGACTTGAAGTAGAACTCCAGCATTCGTTCCTCCTTGTCCTTGCCGGCCCAAAGGCTCGGCTCAGGGAGGAAACATTATGTGAAGCCGAGGCAGCCCAACTGCCTGTCAATCAGTTGCTTGGCTGCCTAGCTCTCCATAACTGAACGCGCTGCGTAATAGCGCCTATGTACCGCGATACATAGGCGCTACTACGGCGCCTACTTCAACCGGGCACGGGGCCAGCGCCGCAAGGCCGAGGAGAAACTCGAGGCCCACGGCTCCAGCGAGATCTCACAAGAGCCCGTCCCCCCACCGCCGGAGCGGGCGGCGCTGAGGCGTCGCTGGGCGAATCTGATCCGGCGAGTGTACGAGGTGGACCCACTGGTGTGCCCTCGATGTGGAAGCCAGATGCGCGTCGTGAGCTTCA
>CAXMOC010000136.1:0-2104 GCA_964194865.1 uncultured Opitutales bacterium
ACATACCCCCGGTGACGCTGAGGATGTGACCCGTCACCCAGCTGGAAGCGGGAGCGACCAGGTAGAGAGCAGCCGCGCCCAGGTCCTCGGGTGTGCCGAGCCGCCTCATGGGCAACCGGAGGCCCTTCTCCAATCCCTTGAGATCGTCATCGCCCAGCCCCAAGGCCTGCATCATGATCTCCGTCGGAACCGCCCCCGGCATGATGGCGTTGACTCGAATTCGCGGCCCCAGTTCCTGGGCGAAGGTTTGGGTCAGGGAATTGACGCCAGCCTTTGCGGCCGCGTAGTGGCCACTTCCGGCGATCGGCATCGTGGCCGCGCGCGACGAGATGTTGACGACCCGACCTCCATCGCGCATGTGGCGCGACGCAACCGAAGTGCAGACCCAGACTGCGGTGAGATTGAGCGACAATGAGGCATCCCAATCGGCGCGTGACAATTTTGCGAGAGGCGCCTGCAGCGGTGAACCGCCAGCGTTGTTGACCCAGATGTCCAGGCCTCCGAATTCCTCGATCGCCGCCTTCGCGAGGGACTCGACTGCAGCCTCATCGGTCACGTCGGTGGTCACCGCGGCTGCGCGACCCCCGTTCTCTCGAATTTCGGTGGCAACCCGCTCGATCTCTTCAGTCCTTCGCGCTGCCAATACGACCGCAGCACCGGCCCCGGCAATCGTCTTGGCGATTCCCTCACCGATGCCGCGTCCGGCACCGGTGACCACGGCGACGTCTTTCGAGAGGTCGAACAGTTCCTCGATCATGGCTTGAACTCCGCTTGTCGCGCGTCGACCCGTGACCGGCCGAGCGGCAGTGCGCGGCGAACTCTACCATGCGAAATCGGTGAGGGGTCCGGCGAAAGCGAAGCGATTGCTGGCTGGTATCGCGCCTTCGCTCAATCGCTCGTCACGCCCTCTCGAGCGATCGCCGCGGCGAGCTTCATGCCGTCGTAGCTGATGATCTTGACCGGAGTCAGCTCGAGCACGACGCGCCGGGGGTATCCAGCATCACCGAGAGGGCCCTGCTGGCCCCGCCTCGTTGCCGGGTGGAGTGCTTTCGAGAACGCCTCGTAGAACCACGCGAGGGTCTCACGGTGGTCGTGAACCGCGCACGTGGTCTTGAGGGTGATCGTTCGGTCGGGGCCCAGCTCGGTCCCCGAGCGGGTACTGGGATACTTCTTCGAGGCTGGCCATTGGGCGCGACGTTCCTTCCTGTTGCTAGGCCCGCCTTGTCGGCGTTTCGGGCAGGATCCTAGGGAAGCGCCACCCACGCGCGGGCCGTGAGACTGCGCACACCGTCCTGGCGATCGAGCCAGACCTCGCACTCGGCGATGGTCTGGCCCCCCTCCCGAGAGAGCGAAACGACGCTGCCTCCCGCGCAAACCGAGTCACCATCGAACACCGGCTGGGGGAACTCCGTGCGGACGCGCCTCACACAGGTAGGCCCGGCCCATTGGATGAGCATGTTGATCACGTAACCGAGGTTGACCGGGCTCTGGTTGAGGAGCTTGCCCTCGAAGCCCATGGCGCGGGTGGCGTCGCGATCCCAGTGCAGCGGCGTCGGATCGCGGAGAATCGCAGCCACCGTCTGCATGCGTTCGGGCGTGACCCGCTCGATGCGAAACGGCGGGATGGCGTCTCCGACCGCGACCTTCACGCCGCCTCTCCCTCCTTGGCGTTTCGCCAGTAGTGCCAGCGGAACGCGACTTCGGCCACACGAGCTCCGGAAATGTTGTCCAGAACGATCTCGTAGGTGAACGAGTCGCGCGTGGGAGCGCCGTCGTGTGCCGTCCTTGCAAAGTCGCTGATGCCGCCGGCCAAGCTGTACGTCTCCTCTTCGCGTAAGGGCTCGCGGATCCACCAGTCGTAGTAGTCGATGCTCACAGGTGCGCCGGATGCCGACTCGGCGAGTCGGAAGAGCTCGCTGATGCTGGTGCCGACACCGTTGATCGCCACATGGAAGAGGTGGACCGGATGTGCGAGGCGGTCGGGGAGTGGCTCGATTCCGGTGGCCTCGCTGAGCAGGAAGTTCTCCCAGTGCTCGATGCGATAGGTGCCGCCGGGAAAACGATGCCCCACGAGGGCCCGCATCGCTTCCTCGGAAGGGATCAT
>CAXMOC010000137.1:0-43019 GCA_964194865.1 uncultured Opitutales bacterium
GGAGGTCCTCGAAGATCAGCACGGCGGGCTCGCGCTGGCTGTTCGCCACCGACATGCGCTTCACCAGCTCCAGCACGCGGCGCTGGCGCAGCTCCGGGCTCAGGGCGGGCGCCGGGCGCTCCGGGTCCGGGACGCCGAGGAAGTCGAACAGCAACGGCAGCTCGTCGCGCAGCTCTTCGTCGACGAGAAAGATCCCGCCAGCGATCTTCTGCCGTGCCGCGACGTCGCCGTCTTGCGCGGTGATTCCGAAGCTCTCGCGCAGGAACTCGAGAATCGGCAGTAGCGGAATCGACTGGCCGTGCGAGACGCCGGTGGCGTGGCGGACCGTGATGCCGCGCGCACGGCAGCGCTCGGCGAACTCGTGGCACAGCCGGCTCTTGCCGATACCGGCCTCGCCTACCACGCCGACCACCTGGCCGTTGCTGGCCATGGCGCGCTCGAGCGCGACGTCGAGACGGCCCATCTCGTCGGCGCGGCCGACGAACTTCGAAAAACCGCGGGCGCGCGAGAGGTCCAGGCGGGTGCGCAGCTCGCCGGCGCCCTCGAGACCGAACACCCGGATCGGCGCCGTGACGCCCTTCACCTCGAACACTCCCAAGTCTTCGAGCTGGAAGTAGCCGCGGACAAGCGGCTCGGTGGCCTCGGCGAGGTAGGGCTTGCCGGCCTCGGCGAGCTGCTGCATGCGCTCGGCGAGTCCGACGGTGTGGCCTTGGGCCGTGTAGTCCATCCGCAGGTCGTCGCCGATCTTGCCGACCACCACCTCGCCCGAGTTGAGGCCGATCCGCGTCGCCAGCACCAGTCCGCGCTCGCGGCGCAGCTGCTGGGCGTAGACGCGCAGCGCGTCGCGCAGATGCAGGGCCGCGTAACACGCGCGCTGGGCGTGATCTTCGTGGGCAATCGGTGCGCCGAAGAGCGCCATGATGCCGTCGCCAGTGTACTGGTTGACCGTCCCTTCGAAGCGGTTCACGCCTTGCGTGAGGATCTGGAAGAAGCGGTCGAGGATGCCGTGCCACTCCTCGGGGTCGATCTTCTCGGAGATCTCCATCGAGCCCTTCACGTCGGCAAAGAGCACGGTCACCCGCTTTCGCTCGCCCTCCACCGCCGACTTCGACCGGAGGATCTTGTCGGCGAGGTGCTTGGGCGTGTAGTCGCGCGGAGCGCGTTCCACACTGGAAGGCTCTGGGATCGGTGGCTCTGAACGCGCTGGCCCAACCCAAACGAGAACCTGGCCCTCGCGAGCGGCGATTTGTTGAACGTCCACAAGCTCTTCGATCAGCGACTCGAGCCGGGCGTCGTCGAGATCAAACTCGAGATTCAGCGCGCGGAGCGAGACGCGGTCCTGCTCCTCTAGGTGGGAGCGAGCATGGCGGACCTTTTCTAGAAAACTCACGGGCTTGCTCCAATCTACCCAGTTCTACGCCGGGAGGCTCCGAGGTCAATCCGATCGAGAGACTGTGGACTCCAGCTTCCCTCCCGCCAGCCCCGTTCCAGATGGGCTTCCCGGAAGCCGCAACGATCTGACTACAAACAGCGTCCTGAGCGGCAGCGCCTAGTCTTCAGCGGAGAACGCCGCGCTCGGCGAGTTCCGCGATCCGTTCGGGTGCGTAGCCCAGCAGCCCTTCGAGCACCTCGCGATTGTCCCGACCGAAGTGGAGCGCGCGGTCCGGCCGTCGGGCCGGAGTTTCGGACAGGAGCAGCCGCGTGCTCTCCACCCAGGTGGTCGGGAAGATCTCGTGGGCGACCTCGATGAAGTGATCGCGGTGCTGCAGCTGGGGGTCGGCGTGAAGCCCCGGCGTGTCTAGGGCAACGTGGGCGGGGACGTCGCGCGCCTGGAGCAGCGCCTCGGCGTCGGCTGCCTCGCGCTTCTCGGTCCAAGTACTGATCGCGGCGTTCACCTCGTCGCGTTGGTCTCGCTGCGCGATCAGGTCTTCGCGCCCGATGATGGCGCACAAGGCTTCCCAGTCTCGATCGTCTCGGGTCGCGATCGCCAGCCAGCGGTTCTCGCCGAGCGCAGGGAAGATGCCGTGGGGAAAAAGCTGGGCGTCGTCGTTGCCCACGGCGGTGGGGACCACGCCATTGACCGTGTAGTCGAGATAGGCCGGCGCCAGAAAGTGGAGGGCGGCCTCGGCCTGGGCCTGGTCGATGTACTGGCCTTGCCCCGTACGGTTGCGGTGCTCCACGGCGGCGAGGATCGCGATGGCGTTGTAGCGCACGCTGATGAAGTCCGTGTAGGCGCCGTAGGGCCCGGAGGGCGGGCGTCCGGGCCAGCTGGCCAGCTGTTGGTAGGCGGTCGCCGAAGCGGCGAGGTTTCCGAAGCCGGTGAGGTCGCGCCACGGGCCGGTCTGGCCCATCAGACAGCTCGAGATCATGATGATGTCGGGCTTGAGCTCGCGCAGGGTCTCGTAGCCGAGCCCGTAGCGATCGATCACGCCCGGCGCGAACGACTCGGTCACCACGTCGGCCCAGCGAACCAGGTCGAGTGCGATGTCGCGGCCCTCCGGGCAGGAGAGATCCAAGGTGATGCCGAGCTTGTTCACGTTCGCCGATTGAAAGCCCGCCGCCGATTCTGGATGCGGGTGGCTGAACTGAAACGGCTGGATGACCCGCAGCGTATCGAGGCGTTGGGTCGATTCTACGTGTACGACGCTCGCCCCGTAGTCGGCCAGCATGCGCGTTGCGCCCGGTCCGGCGAGCACCCAGAACAGGTCGAGAATCTTGACGCCCTCGAGGGGCGAGCTGGCGGCTCCGCCCCCGCGGATTGCGGCGGGTTCGCGAGGCTCCTCGGCTCGCAGCTCCGCGCCGTGCTCATCGAGCCGCGGCGGGCGTTGGCGGTAACGGATTTCGCTGGCGCCGAACTTCGCGAAAGGGCCGGGGAAGCGAGCCGCGCCGCCGCCGTCCGGCCGCTCGACCGAGACGCTGAATTCGCGGGCCGTCAGCTGGGCGCCCTCGACGACCTCATCGAGCTCGAGCACGGGGGCGAGCAGTAGCTTCCGCTCGACGGCCGCCTGAAGCAGCTCGGCTTTGGTCTTGCTGGCGAAGAAAGCACGCAAGACGGCGTCGACTGCGTCGTAGCCATCCTCGCCGAGCTCTCCGCCGACGAGTCGAAGTGCGAAGCTGCCCCAATCCTCCTCGAGCAACGCGGGATCTCCATAGCCCTCGGACTGTGCCCACTCGAGCAGCCGCAGCATGAAGTGTCCAGTAGTGGGAAGGAAGGCGGGGCCGAGCACCACCCAGCCGTCGCGAACGGGATAGCGGGTGTGTAGAAAGGCCTTTCCCACCTGCACGCCCCCAGCGCGGCGAACCGCGGGAACCTGCTCGAGCGGCGTGTCGAGAATCCGAAACATCGTGGCCAGCGTGAGCGAGTGTTGGCTAGACACGTCCACGTGCTGGCCGCGGCCGGAGCGTTGGCGCGCGGCGTGTGCGATCAACGCGCCGACCGCAGCATCTGCCCCGACGTGGGTGTGGGCCTGGGGCACGGCCACCCGCACCGGTGGGCGCTCTGCTTCGCCCGAGAGAAAAGCGACGCCGGAGGCCGCCGCCTGGGTGAGGTCGGTCGCGGCCCAGCCGGCCTTCGGGCCGTCCTGGCCGAACGGTGTCATCGACACGTAGACGAGCCCGGGGTTGAGCTGGCGCAATTCTGGGTAGCCGAGTCCGAGCTGCGCCATCCGACCCGGCGGGGATGATTCGAGCCAGAAATCCGCACCGGCTGCGAGCGTGCGCGCGGCCTGCCGACCGGCTTCTGACTCCAGGTCGAGCTCGAGGCTGCGCTTGTTGCGCGCGTAGGCCCACCAGAACAGGGAGGCCTCGGGCGATCGCTCACCCTTGACGAAGGGGCCGACCCGGCGGGCCGAGGAGCCTCCAAGTGGCTCGATCTGGATCACATCCGCGCCGAGATCGGCGAGGATCTGTCCACAGAGCATCCCGGTCTCGTCGCTGAGATCGATTGCGCGGTAGGGGCTCAGCACGAGCTCATTCTACTGTCTCGAGTGCCGTCGCGAGCCCCGGATTCGACGATGCTGACCCTTTTCAGCTCTCGGACTCGGGCGTTGCAGCATTCGTCTTGGCCCAGATCAGCGAGCCAGTGACTGCGACCGTCAGCGACAGCGCGGCCAGACTGGTCCAGGTGTAGCTCTCATCGTAGCTGTGCCACAGCGAGACGCTGAGCCAGCTCAGGGCCGAGAACGCACAGAGCGCCGGGCCGATGACGGTGGCCCTGTTGCACAAAAATGCGTATATCAGGAGAAGAGAGTAGTAGTACCCGGTGAGCTCGACGCTAAACGGAATCCAGCCGATGCCGAGGGTGGCGGCGACCCAGGCGGGCTGATCGCGCACGGCCGCGACGAACAGGCAGGCGAAGCCGAGGCAGAGGGCGTAGTAATAGGGCCGGCGGCGCTCGAAAGCGGAGTGGCGCCCCTGCTTCCAGACTGCGAACCGATCCGGCTGCCGTTGGTCGCCGGAGACGACCGTCCGGGTCGCGTGGTCGTAACTGAGCAGTGTCTTGAGACCGAGATAGTTGCGCAGCGGCGTGTCCAGGTGGGTTCGGCTGTTTTGCACGAAGTCCCGCCAGACGCCGACTCCGCCGGCGATGTAGGCGGAGCTGGGCAGGGCGATGGCGACGGCGAGCAGCGCGCCGAGCGCGATGCGGCGATGCTCCAGCGAGAGCGTCAGCTGCCTTCGGCGCACGATTTCGAGCAACGCCTGAAGCCCGAGGCCGGCCAACACCAGGCCCGGAAAGACCCGCAACAGAGCGGCCCAGGCCAGTAGGAACCCTCCACCGAAGGGACGCTGTCGCCGGAGTAGGCAGATCCCGATCACCATCGTCGCGAGCCATCCCTGCCGAAGGATGCCACCGCCGGTCCAGGCGAAGGCGGCCGTCTGGATGGTTCCCCAGGAAATCCAGGCGACGCACAGGATGCGCCACCCAAACGCCCAGGCCACGCATGCCCACATCGCGAGCAGCAGCAGCGGATCGAGCCAGACCAATCGGGCGATTGCGACCTCTGGAGGCGCATCGAGGTTGGTCAACCACCAGCCCAGGAGTGTCCAGGCCGGCGTTGCGTTGTAGCCGTGATCGAGGTGGACGCGACGCCATTGCTGTGGGGCGTGACGGTTTCGAAACCAGGCGATGTCTCGCTGGAAGGCCTGCCAACGCGCATCGCTGAAGCGCTCGGTACACTGACTGGGGTCAGATAGAATCTGGCTGGCTTCGACGACCTGATTGGTCGCGAGATCGCGAACGTGCGCTTTCGCGAGCCCCTCGCCCAACCCGGCCCGTTCATCCGCGAGCACCGCGCAAGCGTAGAGTCGGCTGTAGCCGAGCTCGGGGAAGTACTTGGCACCGACGACATAGTGATAGGCGTCTGACTCGTGAAAGAAGCGGGGGTAGTGGAACTGCAGGAAGTTCCACCAGGCCGCGAAGCCGGCGACACCCAGCCCGATCAGCAATGCATCGCGAAGTCGCCGCCGCTCACCGGCCCGTCCGGCGCGGCTCAAGTACCCCCCCCAGCCGAGCAGGACGAGCCCACCAACGGCGATCGCGATCTTGGCCGACTCCACGCGGCGGGGTGCGAGGACGCCCCGGAACCGCTGGGACGCCGAGGCCGCATCAGCTCGTTGTCCCCCGGAATCCCGCTCGAAGTCCTGCGCGAGGGCTCGGTCCGCGCAACCCCCGAGCGCCGTTGGGGCCAGGGCAACCAGCAGCAGAATCGGGGCTAGGGCGCGCATCGCGATGGGTCGGATCATGTCACAGCTGTCGGAGCGGGGAAGAGCGCTATGGTGGCCGCGCCCCCCGGGGAGCGTCGCTTGACGCACCCCCTCCTGGCGTGCTAGCCAGTTAACGTGAGCTGGCAAACCCAACCGGAACCCGATCTGCTTTCAATCGGAGAAGTACGTGAAATTATTGGTGTTTCAGCTCGCACGCTGCGCTATTACGAGGAGCTGGATCTTCTTCCTGGTGTGCGACGGCGCTTGGGTGGCCGACGTGTCTATGGGCAGGACGAAGTCGAGCGGCTGCGCTTCATTCAACGCCTGAAGACCCTTGGGCTGTCGCTCGCCGAGATCAAGGAGCTCAACGCGGTGTACCGAATCAAGGGCTCCACCCAAGCGATGCTCTCGCACCTCGACGAGCAGCTGGGCCAGCATCTCGACGAAGTGGACGGGCGAATCGGCGAACTCATGACCCTGCGCGCAGAAATTCAACGCTACCGCGATCACGTCGTCGACAGGCAGCAGGCTGAGGGCGACGACCTCCAGCAGGACGACACTTGAGCGCCGAGGCCAGGTTGGTCGAGCTGCAGCGTGCGCCCGAGCGTGTGCGCGTGGTGACCGCAGCCGCGCTGTTCGATGGCCACGATGCGGCCATCAACATCATGCGTCGGGTGCTGCAAGCCCAGGGCGCCGAGGTGATCCATCTCGGCCACGACCGCTCGGTCGAGGAGATTGCGACGGCCGCGGTTCAGGAAGACGCGCACGCGGTCGCGGTCTCCTCCTACCAGGGTGGTCACATCGAGTTCTTCCGCTATCTGGTCGATCGTCTGTCGGAACTCGGTGCAGCGGATATCCGCGTCTACGGAGGTGGGGGCGGCACGATTACGCAGGCCGAAGCGGAAGAGTTGCAGGCCTACGGCGTGGCCCGAATCTTCCTGCCCGCCGACGGTCGATCGATGGGGCTCGAGGGAATGATCGGCTCGATCCTCGACGATTGCAGCGTTCGCCCGACCCGAGAATCGACCGCCGCAGATCTCGAAGGGCTCTCGGTGGAGAACCCGCGGGCGATCGCCCAGCTGATCAGTTGGCTGGAGAGCGCGGAAGATCGACCCGATGTCGCGCCGGTGCTGGAGCAGCTCGATTCGCGGCGTTCGCGTCCGAACGCGCCCGTGATCGGCTTCACGGGCACCGGCGGATCTGGCAAGTCGAGCATCGTCGACGAATTGGTGCGGCGGTTTCGAGTCGAATTCCCGCAACGGAGCGTTGGAATGCTGCTGGTCGACCCCACCCGGCGGCGATCCGGCGGCGCACTGCTGGGCGACCGAATTCGCATGAACGCCATCGAAGGCCAGGCCGTCTTCACGCGTTCACTGGCAACCCGCCAGGCACACCTGGCGCTCTCGCGGGCGGTGACTCGCGCGATTCGCGTGTTCCAGGCCGCGGACTTCGACCTCATCCTGGTCGAGACCGCGGGCATCGGACAGAGCGACTCGGAAATCATCGATCTCGTCGACCACTCGATCTACGTCATGACCGCTGAGTACGGGGCGCCATCCCAGCTCGAGAAGATCGACATGCTCGATCTGGCCGACTCTGTGGTGATCAACAAGTTCGATCGAGCCGGCGCCGAAGATGCCCTGCGCGACGTGCGCAAGCAGCTGCGGCGCAACCGCAACCGGCCCGCTGCCGGCGACGAGGAGCTGCCGGTCTTTCCGACTGTGGCCCGACAGTGGAACGATCGAGGCGTCAACTGTCTCTATGCATCCCTGCGCTCGCACCTCGCGGGTACGCGGATCGATGACGTCGAGATTCCAGCGGGCGTGGAGGCGCGGGCCTTGATTCCGCCCGCGCGCAGCCGCTACCTCGCGGAGATCGCGCAGACGGTGCGGGATCGGCGACAGCGGATCGAAGCCGAAGCAGAGCGCGCATCCGATGCCGCTGCCATCGGCCGCACCCTGCGGGACCTTGGAGCTGCAGTGCCGGAAGATTGGCAGCCCTTTGGCGGCGCCGCGACGGAGTCCGACGATCCACAAGAGCCCGTGCTGGCTGCGTTGCGCGGCCGCTACGACGCGGCGTTGGCCGACCTCTCCGAAGCCACGCGCGCCGATCTCGCCGCCTGGCCGGCCACCCGGGCGCGCTACGCGGAACCGACCCAGGAGTACGAAGTTCGCGGCGAGAAGCTGCGGGTCGAAAACTTCGCCGAGACCTTGTCGCAGACCCGCCTGCCCAAGGTCGCTCTGCCGCGAACACGAGAGGCCGGAGAACTGTTGCGCTTCCTCCGGTTCGAAAACCTGCCGGGACGCTTTCCCTTCACCGCGGGGGTGTTCCCGTTCTCCCGCGAGAGCGAGGATCCGGCCCGCATGTTTGCGGGGGAAGGGGCGCCCGAGCGCACCAACCGACGTTTCCATCTGCTGGCGAGCGCTCAACCCTCGGCGCGTCTCTCGACCGCCTTCGACAGCGTGACGCTCTACGGTCGCGATCCCGACGAGCGGCTCGACATCTACGGCAAGGTTGGCAACTCGGGCGTGTCGATCTGCAGCGTCGACGATGCCAAGAAGCTCTACTCGGGCTTCGACCTCTGCGCGCCATCGACCTCGGTGTCGATGACCATCAACGGTCCGGCGCCCGTGATCCTGGCCTTTTTCCTGAATGCGGCCATCGACCAGGGCGTCGAAAAACACCTGCGCGCGAGCGGCAGCCTGGAGCGCGTGCGGCGGGATCTGAGCCAACGCGAGCTCCCACTCTATGAGGGTCCTCTGCCGGAGGGCCACGATGGTCTCGGACTCGCGCTGCTCGGTGTCTGCGGCGACGAGGTCGTGGAGGCCGAGACCTACGCGCGCATCCGGGGCGAGGTCCTGAGCAGCATTCGGGGCACCGTCCAGGCCGACATCCTCAAGGAGGACCAGGCCCAGAACACCTGCATCTTCTCGACCGACTTCGCACTCTCGCTGATGGGTGACGTCCAGGAGTACTTCGTCGAGAACCGGGTGCGAAACTTCTACTCGGTGTCGGTCTCCGGCTATCACATTGCCGAGGCGGGAGCCAACCCGATCACACAGCTCGCTTTCACACTCGCCAACGGCTTCACGCTCTGCGAGTACTACCTGGCGCGCGGCATGTCCGTCGACGAATTTGCGCCGAACTTCTCGTTCTTCTTCAGCAACGGACTCGACGCCGAATACACCGTCATCGGCCGGGTTGCCAGACGTCTGTGGGCCGTCGCGATGCGCGAGCGTTATGGCGCTTCCGAGCGCAGCCAGAAGCTCAAGTATCACACCCAGACCTCCGGACGCTCCCTGCACGCACAGGAGATGGCGTTCAACGACATCCGCACCACGCTCCAGGCGTTGATGGCACTCCAGGACCGCTGCAACAGCCTCCACACCAACGCCTATGACGAGGCCGTGACGACGCCGACCGAGGAGTCCGTGCGGCGCGCACTCGCGATTCAGCTGATCATCACGCGCGAGCTCGGGCTTGCGAAGAACGAGAACCCGCTGCAGGGCTCTCACGTGATCGACGATCTCACGGATCTGGTCGAAGAAGCGGTGCTGGCAGAATTCGAGCGCCTGGCTTCGCGCGGCGGTGTGCTGGGAGCCATGGAGACGCAGTACCAAAGGGGCAAGATCCAGGAAGAGAGTCTGGCGTACGAGAGGCTCAAGGACTCCGGTGAGCTGCCCATCGTGGGCGTCAATACCTTCGAGAACCCCGACCCGCAGTCGTCCCAGCCCGAGCGGGCATTGATTCGTTCCTCCGAGGAGGAGAAACAGCTGCAGCTGGCAAACCTCAGGGCTTTCCAGTCTCGTCACGCGGGGCGCGCACCCAAGGCGCTGGAGGAGCTCGAGCGCGTTGCGCTGGGAGGCGGCAACGTTTTCCGGGAGCTGATGGAAACGGTCAAGTCCGCCAGTCTCCAACAGATCAGCGAGGCGCTGTTCTCGGTTGGCGGGCGCTACCGCCGCTCGATGTAGCCCACCGGATCATTCATGCTCGAGGGAGTTGAACTGGCTATGTTTTCGAGCTTCGAACGCTCAGCGAGTGGCTCCGCGTGCGATCCTTGGAAGCGCGCGATCGATTGTCCCGGCCCGTGGCTATCCCAGCCGGCGCATGGGAAGAGGAGAAGTCAATGACCGCGACCCCCAGGAAGCGAGCCGACCTCGACCGCTGGCGCGAGCTTGCTCGCAAGGAGCTTCGCGGCGCCGAACCCGACGATCTCGGCTGGCAGACACCGGAAGGGCTGCGGATCAAGCCGCTCTACACGGCGGCGGACATCGAAAATCTCGAGCACCTGGACACGATTCCAGGAGAAGCCCCGTTCATTCGCGGGCCGCGCGCGACCATGTACGCGAATCGACCTTGGACGATTCGCCAGTACGCCGGTTACTCGACGGCGGAAGAGTCGAACGCGTTCTACCGGCGCAACCTCGCGGCGGGCCAGAAAGGCCTGTCGGTTGCCTTCGACCTCGCGACCCATCGCGGTTACGACTCGGATCATCCTCGGGTCACGGGGGACGTGGGGAAGGCCGGCGTGGCGATCGATTCCGTCGAAGACATGAAGATTCTCTTCGACGGCATCCCGCTCGAACAGATGTCGGTGTCGATGACGATGAACGGCGCGGTGCTGCCGGTGCTCGCATCCTTCATCGTGGCGGGCGAAGAGCAGGGCTGCCCGCGCGAGAAGCTCACCGGGACGATCCAGAACGACATCCTCAAGGAGTTCATGGTTCGCAACACCTACATCTATCCGCCCGAGCCGAGCATGCAGATCGTTGCGGACATCATCGAGTTCACCAGCCAACACATGCCGAAGTTCAACTCGATCTCGATCAGCGGCTACCACATGCGGGAGGCGGGTGCGACTACGACGCTGGAGCTGGCCTTCACGCTGGCGGACGGCCTCGACTACGTGCGCGCCGCGCTCTCGAAGGGCCTCGGCATCGACCAGTTCGCGCCGCGGCTGTCGTTCTTCTGGGCGATCGGGATGAACTTCTACCTCGAGATCGCCAAGATGCGCGCCGCGCGGCTGCTGTGGAGCGAGCTGATTGCGCCCTTCGAGCCGAAGGATCCGCGCTCGATGATGCTTCGCACCCACTGCCAGACGTCCGGTGCGAGCCTCACCGAACAGGACCCGATGAACAACGTGATTCGCACCACGGTGGAGGCGATGGCGGCGGTGTTCGGCGGCACCCAATCGCTGCACACCAATGCCTACGACGAGGCGCTGGGTCTGCCCACCGACAACACCGCGCGCACGGCGCGCAACACGCAGCTCGTGCTGGCGGAGGAGACTGGCATCCCTGCGGTGATCGATCCGTGGGCCGGTTCGTACTTCATGGAATCGTTGACAGCGACGATGGCGGCCGAGGCCCGGAAGATCATCGATGAGGTCGAAGAGCTCGGTGGCATGACCAAGGCGATCGTCGCTGGCATGCCCAAGCTTCGAATCGAGGCGTGCGCGGCACGGCGCCAGGCTCGTGTCGACCGCGGCGACGACACGATCGTCGGCGTCAACAAGTACCAGATCGAGGAGGAGGTCGAACTCGATCTGCTCAACATCGACAATGCGGCCGTACGCGACTCGCAGATCCGCCGCCTCGGCGCGATCCGCGCCAAGCGCGACGCTGGCGCCGTCGAGCGCGCATTGGCGGATCTGCAGGAGGTCGCGCGAAGCGGAAACGGCAACCTCCTCGAAGCGTCGGTCGAAGCGGCACGGGCCCGCGCGAGTGTCGGCGAGATCAGCGAAGCCCTGGAGCAGGTCTATACCCGCTACCGCGCGAACGTCCAATCGGTTTCGGGCGTCTACCGGAGCGTCTACGAGGGCGATGAGGAGTTCGATGCGACGGTGCGGGAGGTGGAGGCCTTCGAGCAGTCGGAAGGCCGACGACCTCGCATGCTCGTCGTCAAGCTTGGCCAGGATGGTCACGATCGGGGCATGAAGGTGATCGCAACCGCATTCGCGGATCTCGGCTTCGACGTCGATGTGGGGCCGCTGTTCCAGACCTCTGCCGAAGCCGCCCGGATGGCCGTGGACAACGACGTCCACGTGATCGGGGTTTCCAGCCAGGCAGCCGGCCACAAGACGCTCGTACCGGAGCTGGTCGAGGAGCTGGGCAAGCTCGCCGCCGGGTCGATCGCCGTCGTGGTTGGGGGCATCATTCCACCGCGCGACTACGACTTCCTGACCGGTCACGGAGTGGCCGCCATCTTCGGGCCGGGGACCGCGATCCCGAAGGCCGCGCGCGAGGTTCTCCAGGTGATCCGAGCCCGCGCCGCATGAACCAGCCGTCAGCGGCCGGCGAAGCCCAGGCGATCCGGCGGGGCGACCGTCAGCGCATGGCCAAGACGATCACCTTGCTCGAGAGCAAGCTGCCCGAGAAGGCCGAGCGCGGCCGCGCGATCCTGGAAGCGCTGGTGCCCCACACGGGGAGCTCGATGCGGGTGGGCGTGACGGGTCCGCCGGGTGTCGGCAAGAGCACCTTCATCGAGAGTCTCGGAATCTACCTGCTCGAACGAGGCCATCAGGTAGCCGTGCTGGCCGTCGATCCGAGCAGCCCCGTCACAGGCGGCAGCATCCTGGGAGACAAGACGCGAATGGAGCGTCTCGCCCAGGAAGAGAAGGCGTTCATCCGTCCCTCGCCATCGGGGGGCTCGCTGGGTGGGGTCGCCGAGCGCACTCGCGAGGCCATGCTGGTTTGCGAAGCGGCTGGCTACGACGTCGTCATCGTCGAGACGGTGGGGATAGGCCAATCTGAGATCGCGGTTCGCTTCATGGTGGATTTCTTCTTGATGTTGCTGCAGCCCGGTGCGGGAGACGAGCTCCAGGGCATCAAGAAGGGGGTGCTCGAACTCGCCGACAGCCTGGTGGTCAACAAGGCCGATGGCGACCAGTTCGACGCGGCCCAGCGCGCTGCGGGTCAGCACCAGCAAGCCCTGAGTCTGCTCCATCCGCACTCACCCAACTGGAGCCCCCGGGTGCTGACGGTGAGCTCTCTGGAGGGAATCGGGATCGATTCCGTCTGGGAGGCGATTCTGGAGCACGGGGAGGTGCTAGACGCCAGCGGTGAACGCCAGGCCCGGCGGCGCGAGCAGGCTCGCGCCTGGATGTGGAGCCTGCTCGAGGAGGGGCTGCAGGCGTCGTTTCGCTCTCATCCAGCGGTGGCCGAACGGATCGAGGCGCTCGAGCGGGACGTGCAGAACCTCGAAACCACGCCCGCCGCAGCAGCCAGGGTGCTTCTGGAGGTGTTCCGGGGCTAGGGGACGCGCGGGGAGGCCCTGTCCAGGGGGAAGCCACCCCGTTTGCCGCTTCATCCGTCGGGTCGATCTGCCGATGCAGAGCTTGTCCGGGAGTCCCGGGCGCTGGGAGAGGTGCGCGGGCGATGGTCCAGATCAACATGACGGAGCGCGAGATCACCGTGAAGGTGGTCTATTACGGTCCCGCGCTCGCCGGCAAGACCACCAACCTGCAACAGCTCCACGAGCTGATCGATGCCGACGCCCGCGGCAAGATGGTCACGCTCGACACCACCGACGATCGCACCCTGTACTTCGACTTTCTGCCGATCCAGTTCGGCACCGCGAACGGCTTCTCGATCAAGATCAAGTTGTTCACGGTTCCCGGCCAGGTGATGCACAAGTCCACGCGCAAGGTGGTGCTCGCCGGAGTCGATGCCGTCGCATTCATCGCCGACTCGCAGCGTTCCGGTGCTAGCGCCAACGCCTATTCGTGGCGTGACATGGAGGCGAATCTCAAGAGCAATGGGATCGACTTCGAGCAGATCCCCAAGGTGGTTCAGTTCAACAAGAGGGACCTGCCCGACGTCAAGCCGCTCCAGGAGATCAAGGACGCCTGGGGGGATGTGCCGGCGTTTCCGGCCGTCGCGATTCGCGGTGAAGGCGTGTTGGAGACCCTGCGCGAGCTGCTGAGTGGGCTGTATCGAGCGATCGATTCCAAACATCGATTCGGCGAGAAGTTCGGAGTCTCGGAGCAAGACTTTCTGAAGGGCGTCTTCGCCAACTTCAAGCAATCCTGAGCCGCGTACTGCGTCCAGGAGCCGCGCACTCCCTGCGGGGCTCCGAGATTGACACCAGAATCAGCCACTGATACGGTGATGAGACCGCCCCCAGCGCCAATCGCCGCGCGCCCGCCGGGACCGCTGAGCGCGATCCCACGGGAGGTTCCGCCACCCATGTCGACGCACCCCCCGAAGCTACGCCTCCAGTTCGGCCAGTCCGACATCCGGGAGGCCATCGCGTCGGTCGAAGCCGCCATCACCGACATCCGCGCCGGCAAGATGGTGATCCTGGTCGACGATGCAGACCGTGAGAACGAGGGCGACCTATGCCTTGCTGCCGAGAAGGTCACGCCCGAGGCGATCAATTTCATGGCCAAGTTTGGTCGCGGATTGATCTGTCTCTCGCTGACCGAAGAGGTGCTCGATCGGCTGAACCTGTCGATGATGGTTCCGGACTACGAGAACAATTCGGGCTTTGGAACGGCCTTCACGGTGTCGATCGAGGCCCGCCACGGCGTCACCACCGGAATCTCGGCGGCCGATCGGTCGACCACCGTCCACGCGGCCATCGCGGACGACGCGCGCCCGGGGGACCTCGCCAGGCCGGGGCACGTCTTTCCGTTGCGAGCCCGCGAAGGCGGAGTCTTGCGACGTGCCGGCCAGACCGAGGGCTCGGTCGATCTGGCCCGACTCGCGGGTCTGAAGCCGGCGGGTGTGATCTGCGAGGTGATGAACGACGACGGCTCGATGGCCCGCATGACCGACTTGCTCGAGTTCGGCAAGCAACACGACGTCAAGATCGTCTCGATTGCGGACCTGATCCAGTACCGCTTGCGCAAGGAGAAGCTCGTCTGGAGAGCCGCCGAGGCGACGCTGCCCACCTACGCGGCCGGAGAATTCCGCTCCATCGTCTACGAGAACGCCATCGACCGGGTCGACCACATCGCTCTCGTGAAGGGCGAGCTCGACGCAGATCGGGCCGTGCTGGTGCGGGTCCACAGCGAGTGCCTCACCGGCGACGCCTTCGGCTCGATTCGCTGTGACTGCGGCGAGCAACTCGATGCGGCTCTCAAGATGTTGGAGTCCGAGGGCAGCGGGGTGCTGCTCTACATGCGCCAGGAGGGGCGTGGGATCGGCCTGAAGAACAAGATCAAGGCCTATGGGCTTCAGGACAGCGAGGGCCTCGATACGGTGGAGGCCAACCAGCGTCTTGGGTTCCCCCCCGATCTACGCGATTACGGCGTGGGCGCCCAGATCCTGGTCGACCTGGGTGTGCGCAAGATGCGGATGATCACCAACAACCCGGGAAAGCGTGCCGGCATCGAGGGCTACGGACTCACCATCGTCGAGCGGGTTCCCCTCGAGATCCAACCGAACGACAAGAACCTCGAGTACCTTCGCACCAAAAAGGAGAAGCTGGGACACGTTCTGCATCTGATGAGCTAGTGCGAGGGCACCCTCTAGCCAACTGAACGGCTGAATGTCAGAAGGTTGATGCGGGGGGACGATCCAGCAGGTCCCCCCGACCGATCCAGGGAGTGGTACGAGAATGTTTGAGTCCGTCAAATCCGTCGAGGAGCGGCTGGGCGACCTCCGCTACATCTGCGACGAGAACATCGCCACCGTGGTCTTCCTGGCCCAGCGCCTGGAGAAGCCCGTACTGATCGAAGGGCCTGCTGGCGTGGGCAAGACCGAGCTCGCCAAGGTGGTTGCCGAAGCGACGACCCGGCAGCTGATCCGGCTGCAGTGCTACGAGGGCCTCGACGAGGCCAAGGCGCTCTACGAGTGGGAGTACTCGAAGCAGCTGCTCTATACCCAGATCCTCAAGGAGCGCTTCACCGAGGTGATGGGCGGGGCCAAGACGATTCGCGAGGCCGCCGAGCTCGTGGGCAAGGAGGACAGCGTCTTCTTCTCGGAGAACTTCATCGTGGCGCGACCTCTACTGAACGCGATCACGTCCGAGGTACCCACCGTGCTGCTGATCGACGAGGTGGACAAAGGCGATCCGGAATTCGAGGCGTTTCTACTCGAGGTGCTGTCGGACTTCCAGGTGACGGTTCCCGAGCTCGGCACGATTGCTGCCAAGCAGAAGCCGATGGTGTTCTTGACCTCGAACAACACCCGCGAGATGAGCGACGCGCTCAAGCGGCGCTGTTTGCACCTTTACATCGACTATCCCAGCGAGGAGCTCGAGTACCGCATCCTCACGGCGAAGGTCCCCGAGGCTGAGACGAGCCTGGTCGAAGACCTGGTGGCGATGATGCAGCGGATTCGGGCGCTCGATTTGAAGAAGACGCCATCGATCAGCGAGACGCTCGATTGGGCTCGCGCGCTGCTGGCGCTGAACGCCACGGAGCTCGAGGCCGACGTGGTGAAGCAGACGCTCAACGTCATTCTCAAGTACGAGGGCGACGTGCGGAAGGCGCAAGGAGAACTCGACAAGTTGCTGGCGAAGAAGGGGGGCGAGGCGCGCGCTGCGGCCCCGGCCGCCGAGCCACCTTCGGCGGGAACCGTCAAGAAGGGCGCGCTTCATTAGGCGAGACTGATGCAGAAGCGGATTCTCGAGTTCACCAACATCCTGCGCAAGAGCGGCATCCGGGTCTCTACATCCGAGACCATCGATGCCTTCAGCGCGCTGGATCTGCTGTCGCTAGACGATCGCGAAATCTTTCGCGACGCCCTGTGCACCACGTTGGTCAAGCGCGGCGAAGAGGTTCCAACCTTCCGCGAGCTCTTCGATCTGTTCTGGTCGGGCTTCTACGACAGCCTCCGAGATTCGTTCAACCAGGCGGCGGGCGGACTGCCCGAGGGGATGGACCTGGAAGAGCTTCTGAAGCAGATCGCCGAAATGCTCCAGAACATGGAAGGCGAGATCGGCGATCTCTCGGAACTGGCGCGTGCAATGTTGACCGGAGACCTCAGCGCGCTGGAGCAGATGATCCGGGAGGCGGCCGAGCAAGCGGGCATCGAGCGCATCGAGAACTTCCTCCAGGTGGGCTTCTTCAGCCGGCGAACGCTCGAGGGTCTGGGGGCGGAGGGCGCCGGTGAGGAGCTGCGCGACTTGATGCAGCAGCTCCAAGACGCCGGAATGTCACCCGAGCAGATCGAGGCGCTGCGGGGTCTGATCGATGGGTTGATGGAGGCCGTCCGCAAGAGTGTTCGCAACTTCACGGAGCGCGAGCTCCAGAAGCAGAATCACGACTACATGGAGAAGTTCCGGCGCGAGACGCTGCTGGAGAAGAGCTTCTACCACCTCACGGAAGAAGAGGTGAAGAAGATGCGCGAGGTCGTGGAGCGACTCGCGCAGAAGATCAAGAACATCCTCACCATCCGGCGCAAGCGCATGAAGCGTGGGAAGCTCGATCTACACCAGACGCTGCGACGCAACATGTCCCACGGAGGCATCCCCTTCGAGCTGGTGTGGAAGCACCGCAAGAAGGATCGCCCCAAGCTCGTCATCCTCTGCGACGTATCATCGTCCGTTGCCAACGTCTCACGCTTCATGCTGCAGTTCTGCTACACGCTGCAGGAAGCGTTCACGAAGATTCGGGCCTTCATTTTCGTCGCCGAGCTGGGCGAGGTCACCCACCTGTTCCAGGATGGTGACATCAATGTGTCGATCGAGCAGGCGTTGGAGGGTGGCGATGTCATCAACGTCTACACCCGTTCCAACTTCGGCTACGCGTTCAACCACTTCTGGCAGAACTTCCTCTCCGCCATCGACAACAAGACGACCGTGATCGTGCTCGGTGACGCCCGCAACAACTACAACGACCCCAAGGCCTGGTGCCTGAGAGACATCCAGACCAAGGCCAAGAATGTCGTATGGCTCAATCCCGAGAGCCCCAGCGCCTGGGGGTTCGGCGACAGCGTCATGGACAAGTACGCGCCCTACACCGACGTTGCCGAGGAGTGCCGCAACCTGCGGCAGCTCTCCAGCATGATCGATCGCCTGGTGGTTCTATAGGTCGCCGGCCCCGCCCCGGCCCGGCGGCCCCGCTGAGGGAGCCAGCGCCAGCGACGTGAGCAAGATGTCGCCCGTGGCCAGACGCAGCGTGATCTCGAGCCGCTCGTAGCGCCCCCAGTCAGGTATCGAGCGCTGTAGTGCGGGAAGCATGGCGCGGAGTTCGCGTTCCGCTTCCGACAGGGGCGCATCGGGCGCGAAGGCCAGCGCGCCCTCCGTTCGCGACACCACGATTCGCGCGGTCAACGTGCGCAGCATGGGCCACAGATGCTTGCTGTGAGCGCCCGTCTTCCGGCGGCGTGGATCGATGCGCGCCAGGCCGGTCAGCTTGTCGCGCGCACCGTCTCTGGCGACGAGCTCGATCGCGATCCAGCGGCTGGAGCCCATGCACAGACCATCTTCCGCGCAATTGCTCGCGTGCTCGCGCAGCTGCACCTCGTCTCGGAAGTGCTCGAGCGTGTGGGCCGAGCCGCGGTACGCCGAGTACATCGGGATGTGGGTGAGCGGCCAGAATTCGATCCGCACGAGGGCGACGCCGAGCAGGCCCAGCGCGATCGCGCTTCCCAGCAGCTGCGCGGCACCCGAGGCCCTTGCCGACACCGCCGCTTCGAGCTGGGGCTCCGAGCGCTTCCAGCGGCGGTCGCGGAGCCAGCTGCCCGCCGCGCCCCAGTCTACGAGCAGCACGTAGCACCACATCTGTGGGAAGTAGCGCGGGCTCATGACCAGCATGATTCCGACGTGAAACCCGAGCGCACAGGGGATCAACGCATGCCGCGCGCGTCGCGAGAACAGGGCGAGGGGCGAGAGCCCCTCGATCAGCAGAGTCGCGATTCCCAGCAGCTGGGCTAGCCAGAGATGGCGGGTGATCTGGTTGGCGAGCCAGTCCCAGCGGGCGTGGCTGCGCGCGACGTCGAACTGCAGGGTGTGACCGTCCGCCCAGACAAAACCCGATTCGATCAGCTTGGCCGCGAAGCCGGAAAACAACGTCGCCACGGCGAACAGGAGCACCAACTTGCGGGCGAAACCCGTGTGGAACAAGGCGGGGCCCGTCTGTCGTGGATACCAAGGAACACGATCGGCAAGCCACTCGTCGAGCGAGAAGCCATCGTCCGCGCGCGCCACGCAGAGGGCGCAGAGCGCGTAGATCGGCAGATGCCAGCGATGCGTGACGCCGACGGCCCCCTGGATGACTCCGTACAGCACGAAGAAGCACGCCGCCCCGATCCAGGGCATGACCGAACGCCCCAGACCCAGCGCGGTGCAGCTCAACGCCAGCACGCCAAGGGCCGCTAGGGCGCGGAGGATCGCCTCGGACGCCCAGCTGACTCCAATCCAAGAGAACACACCCACAGGCGTGTAGAGATCGGGATCCGTCCACAAGAACGCCTTCGCGGCGAAGGCCGGCGAGCGATAGGTCCCGGTGAGCAGCAACGCGAGCAGGCCGGCGTAGAAGACGAAGCGTAGACGGCCGCCGAGCGGTTCCAGATCGGCGAGCCAGAAGCGTGCCCCGGAACTCAATCGCACCCTCGGCCCAATCGAGCCCCCTTCCCGGTGTTCGGGGAGGAGTGTGAGAGTTCGGGCATCGGAAGGAGAAGATATGACGCTGGTGCGAACGGCGACACGAGTCGAAGTGCGCCCCGGATCGGAAGCGAAGCGCCGTGGGAATGAAGTGAGAGCAACGCCCCGAAAACTAAGAGCAACTCCCCGTCAGCAGGACGTCAGCAAGTGCAAGAGCAAAAGGAACGTCGCGAAAACCAAAGGAAACGCCCCCCGTCTCCAAAAGAAACGCCCCGTCTGCCGGGTGGGGCGGGCGGGGCGTTTCGCTAGAGGGGAGGGCGGTGGATGGATGATGGGGGGTGAGAGGTTGGACATTTCGTTCGAAATGCCAAATCCACCGCCACTCCAGAACTATTGGTCAGGCTGTCAGTGTTCCTCCTGCCTACGACCTGTCGTCAGTATGCGCTGCTTGATTCGATTAGTCAAACCGTATTTGTAAATTTCAGTCCAACTGGATGAAACTACAAAATCGATAGCAATTTCCATCATTTTGATTCGAAACCCAAAGGTGAATTGTAACTCTTCTCGAAGAGCGGCAGAGCTTTGACCCGCGAGGGAGCGTTTCGGTAGTCTCCGGCCTACCCCCACACATCCGCGGCCGCCGGGGAGCTGCCCCGTACGGACTGCGCGGGTAGGCTCAGAGCGCCTCTGGGAGGGTTCAGCATCGAGTCCCGACGCTTTTGGATTCGCACCCACGGGTGCCAAATGAACGTGCACGACTCGGAGAAGGTGGCGAATCTGCTCCTGCACGACGGATGGGAGCTTGCCAACGATGTCGATGCGGCGGATCTGCTGATCCTCAACACCTGCTCGATCCGAGACAAGGCCGAGCACCGGCTGTACAGCGAGCTCGGCAAGCTGCGTGTCTGGAAGCAATCGGCACGGGGGAGGGTGCTGGCTGTGGCGGGCTGCGTCGCCCAGCAGCAGGGCGATGCCCTGTTGAGCCGCTTCTCGCAACTCGACTTCGTCTATGGAACCCACAACCTGCGTCGGGTTCCAGCCATGGCCGAGGCCGCCGTTCGCGGGGTGCGGGCTTCCGAGACCACGGAGTCGAAATCGTCCGATCGCTTCGACTGGCCGGACCGCCATCCAGATTTTCGGGGTGACCCGGCGGGCCGCGCCTTCATCACCGTGATGGAAGGTTGCGACATGTTCTGCAGCTTCTGCATCGTGCCACGTACGCGCGGGCGGGAGATCAGCCGCAACGCGGCGAGCATCGTGGCCGAAGCTGTGGACCTGGTGTCGCGGGGCGTTCGCGAGATCACGTTGCTCGGCCAGACCGTGAACGCCTACGGGCGCCACGAGCTTCGTCGGTCCGCGCCGCGGCGGGACACCGCCGCACCGCCGCCGGTGGCGACCCGCGACGAAGTTCCCGAGTCGTTCGCTGGGCTGTTGCAGCGCTTGGCCGACATCCCCGGGCTGGCTCGGATTCGATACACGAGCCCGCACCCGATCTTCTTCGACGGGGCGCTGATCCGGGCCCATCGGGAGCTCGATTCGCTGTGCCCGCACGTCCACCTGCCGGTCCAGAGCGGGTCCGATCGAATTCTCGAGCGGATGCGCCGGCGGCACAGCGCCGACGACTATCTGAAGCTGGTCGACCGGCTGCGCGAGAGCCGGCCGGATCTCGCCATCACCACGGATCTGATCGTCGGCTTCCCCGGCGAGTCCGACACCGACTTTCGCGAGACCCTCAGCCTGGTTCGAAGCGCCGGCTTCGTCGACAGCTTCTCCTTCAAGTACTCGCCTCGTCCGGGGACCGCCGCCGCGCTGCTCGACGAGGCCGTGCCGGGTCCGGTCGCCCAGGCGCGACTCGAGGAGCTCCAGGAGCTGCAGCGCTGCATGACGCTGCGGGCCCATCGTGCTCGCGTCGGCTCGCGGACACAGGTTCTGGTGGAGGGTGCCAGTCGCCGTGGCGGCTCACAGCTCGCGGGCCGGGACCGCTTCCATCGGATCGTCAATTTTTCGTCGGGATCGGGAGTCCCGCCGGCGCCTGGAAGCTTGATCGAGGTCGAGCTCGTCGACGCGACGCCCCACTCGCTGATCGGGTTCTGGGAGTCCGACAGGGCCGAGCGACGGGAGTCCGAAACGTTGAAGGAGATGGTGGGGAATTCCGATGAGTACAGCCGAGGCGCCGTGCTCGGCGGCTAGTCCGGCGCCCAGTTGGCGTCACGTGAATCAGGGAAACGGGCCGGACCGGACCATCCGCTCCGCACCCACGGATGCGTGAGGGACCCCATGCCGAAAGGGCGCATCCTGGCGGTAGACGACCAGGCCTACTTCCGCGACCTCCTGAAAGGGATGCTGGTCGAAGAGGGGTTCGAGGTCGAGACCGCGTCAGGGGGCGAGGAAGCGCTGGAGTATCTCCAGCACGCGGCCTTCGACGTCGTGCTCACCGACCTCGTGATGCCCGACATGGATGGCAACGAACTCGTCCATCGGGTCAAGCAGCGAGATCCCGAGCAGGACGTCGTGGTGGTGACGGGCGTGGTCGATGTCAAGACCGCGGTCGACTCCATGAAGCTCGGAGCATCGGAGTACCTCCTCAAGCCCTTCGATCGGGACACGCTGGCGAACACGCTGGACGGGGTCCTTCAGCGTCGTCGACTGAGGATCGAGCACGCCCGCCTGCTCAGTGAGAACATCGAGTACATGGGAGAGCGCACGTTGATCGAGCGTGCCACGGCGCTGTTCTCGATTCTCGACGTGGACGCGCTCGGCGATCGGATCGTCGAGGGTCTGTGCATCGAGACCGGTGCGCAGGGCGGTGTGCTGTGGGTCGCCGACGATCCGGAGCGATCCGGGCTGGCATTGGCCTCGGTTCGCGGGCTGGTGCGGATGGACGAGGAGCTCGAGCGGGTCGGTCCCGAGGATATTCCGGTCGAATTTGCTCGAGGCACCGCGCGCTCCGCGCTCATCGAGCCGGGCGATGGCACGGCCGATTCAGAGGCCGCGCTCTATCTGGCGCTGCGGGATGATTCGCAGATCATCGGAGTGCTCCGGCTCACGGACAAGCTGGGGGTCGAGGGGTTCGACTCGGTCGATCGATCCTGCGCCGAGCTGTTCAGTGGATTCGGGCAAACGGCGCTTCGCAACGCGTTGCGATTCCGGGCTCTGGAGCGCAACGCCTCGGGTGGCGCGGCAGACGGCGTCTACTCCCTCGAGAGCTTTCGAGACGTCGTGAGAAACGAAATGGAGAAGTCTTCTCGCCACGGCCGTTGCTTCTCGCTGCTGAAGCTCTGCGTGGACTTTCGCCACGCCGGCCGGGACGACGAACGCCTGGATGCGCAGCGGCGCTGGACGGAAGCGGTCATCGAGCGGTTGCTCGTGCTCAAGCGCTCCTCGGATCTGCTCGCAACAGATGGACGGGGCGAATTCATGGCGCTGCTTCCGGAGACCGACTCCCTGGGCGCCGCATTGCTGAAGAAGCGCACCGTCGAGGCGTTGGCGGCAAGCGATCAGCTGGCGGATCACGGCTCCCAAGAGCGGTTCACGGTAGAGGCCGCGGTCGCCAGCTACCCATCCGATGGCGCCCGCCTCGAATCGCTGGACCGATTGCTGGACCAACGGCTCGCGGAAGAGCACGGCAGTCTTCTGTCCAAGCTGGCGTTGGCCAACAAGCCCCTCACCGAGTGTCTGAAGCTGCTGCTGGAGCGGGGCATCGACGCGCCGCCCGCGCTCGCAGCCAAGATTGCCCGCTTCGTGCTGGCCGAGGTTTCGCGCCGGCCGGCGAATCGCGCGCTGATCTCGGCCGCACCTGGAGCCATCCTCGCGGACGTCGCTGCTGGGGTCGAGGCGCTGGGCGCGCACTCCCAGGGGACGGAAGCCGCGTTGGTGGCGAACGACATCGAGCCCGAGTCTGGGTCGCGAGCGGTCGGCTTTCTCACCAACCGGGGGCGCGGCGTCCTCGCGCCGTTTCTGATTTATCTGGGCGAAGGGACCGCCTACGCGCTCGTCTGTGAGGACGCCCCCGGCCGAGATCGGGCACGGCTGTTTCAGACGGCCGATCGCAGCCTGGTCGAGCACCTGGCCCTTCGCACCCAGGCGATTCAGGCGACGGGAGAGGCGGCGTGAGCGGGATCGTGTTGATCGCCGACGGGGACCTGCCGCGGGCCAAGCGGCTGGCGGCATCCTGTCGCGAGCGAGGTCTGGAGACGAACCTGAGCAGTCACGGGGCAGCGGCGCTGGAGACCGCGCTCGCCGACCCCCCGGCCGCGCTGGTCGTTCAGCTCGCTTTGCCTCTGATCGATGGAACTCAGCTTGGCGAGATTCTGCGAGCGAATCCGCGTACGCGCGATGTGGGGCTGTTGTATCTGGCCGACACCCGCGCAGAGTCGGCGCGCCCGGGCCTGGCCGACCCCATCATTGCGCCCCCGGCTGATTCCGACGACGTGGCGCGCCGGGTCCAGACGCTGGTCGAGCGCTGGGACGCTCGGGGTGAAGCCCCGGCCGACGAGGAATCCGGCGGCGTGGAAGGGGAGCTCTCTCAGCTGCCCTTGGCGGACCTGCTGCAGCTGTTTCATGTCAGTCAGAAGACGGGTGTGATCGAGGTGCGCCGGAACGCGGGCAGGCCCTCGGCCGAATCCGGCAGCGTGCGGATCTATAACGGGGACATCGTCTCGGCCGAGCTTGGATCCGCCAGCCGAGAGAAGGCGCTCTTCCGCCTGCTGGCCTGGAACGCTGGCAGCTTCCGCTTCCGGCCCGGCAAGGGTTCGGCCGAGTCGACGCTCGGAAGCTCGACCCCTGCATTGCTTCGCGAGGGACGAAATCAGATCGAAGAGCTCGAGCGGGGAGTGGAAAGTCTGCCGCCCCTGGACGCAACCGTCAGGCTCAAGGTTCGCCGCGCTTCGCTGCCGATCGTGATCCACCCGCTCACCCAGGAGGTTCTCCTGGTGCTGGAGGCTTACTCGCGTGTCCGAGACGTGGTCGAGCACTGCTCCTTTCCCGACTACTCGGTCTTGCGGACCCTCCAGACCCTGATCGAGCGAGACATGGTCGAAGTGCGCGACGAATCGATTGGGTCCGAGCCTGCTCCGGGGCAAGAACTCTTCTCGAGCGCACTCGGAACCCGGCTGCGAGACTGGCTGGCCGCCGATCGTGCAGCGCCCGCCGTTCCGCGTGATGCGCGTCTGCTGGTGGTCGCGGCCGACTCCTACGCCTCAGTCGAGTTCCGACGCCTGGTCGAGAAGCTGCCCGGGGCAAGCCTCTCTCCACCCGACGAGTCGGGCGCGGGCCCATTGGGTTCGCTGGGGCGTCTTTCCGTCGACGACGGCGTGGGGATCGAGATCGTGGAGGTACCTGCCGATCCCCGTTTTGAGGCGCTCTGGCCGCTGGCCGGCCACGGCGCGGTCGGGATTCTGTTGCTGCTCTCGGGATCCGTGCCCGAGGCGGTCGAAGCGCTGCGACCGGCTGCCGAGCAGCTCGGCCGACTTCCGCGCGCTCGGGTCTTTCACCTCCTGTTGGTCGACAAGGAGGCCGGATTGGAGTCCGAGGCGCTGCGCGAGCAATTCCCGCATTTCGATGACAGCTCCCTTTTCCTGATCCCCGTCGACAAGAGCGATACGGCCGATGCACTGCTGCGGGAGATGTTCGTTCGCATCTTCCCGTGACGTCGACGGCGAACGGCGTCTCGAACTCTGTCGCAAGCTCCTGGGCTGGCGTGCTTGACTGACGGCTATCCAATCACTAGACTGCGCGCCCAATCGGGGGGCGCGCGTCGCTCTCCATCCTCACAGTGCAGCATGGCGAGCGGGACGTCGCAGCAGCAATATGAGCGATAGCCTTATCCGCGAGGGTCTGACGTTCGACGACGTTCTCCTCGCGCCTGGCGCCAGCGACGTGCTTCCCGCAGACACCCAGCTCGCTAGCCCGCTGACCCGCGAGATTTCCCTGAACATACCGCTGGTCGCGGCGGCGATGGACACCATCACCGAACACGAGACGGCGATCTGCCTGGCCCAGAACGGCGGCATCGGCATTCTTCACAAGAACATGCCGATCCAGTCGCAGGCCGCCGAAGTGGACAAGGTCAAGCGCAGCGAGTCGGGCATGATCGTCGATCCGATCACGATGCGTCCGGAGCAACGCATTCACGAAGCGTTGGCGGTGATGGATCGGTATCGGATCTCGGGCGTGCCGGTCACCCGCGACGGCAAAGCCGTCGGCATCTTGACCAATCGCGACCTCCGCTTCGTCCGCGACACCCAGCAGGAAATTTCGAAGGTGATGACGCGGGAAGGCCTCGTCACGGTTCCCCCGGGCACCACCATCGACCGAGCCAAGGAGCTGCTTCACGAGTTTCGGATCGAGAAGCTGCTGGTCGTCGATGCTCAAGGCACCCTGTGCGGGCTGATTACGATCAAGGACATCGAAAAGAGCGAGCGCTATCCCGACGCTTCGAAGGACGAAATGGGGCGGCTGCTGTGTGGAGCCGCGGTGGGCGTGAGTGAGGAGCGCGTGGAGCGCACCCAGGCGCTGGTGGACGCCGGCGTCGATGTGGTCGTAGTCGATACCGCCCACGGCCACTCCCGGGGAGTGCTCGAGGCCGTCGAGTCCCTTCGCCGTACTTTTCCGGAACTGCCCTTGGTCGGCGGCAACGTGGCGACGCCCGAGGGTTGTGAAGCCTTGATCAAGGCTGGTGTCTCCGGCGTGAAAGTCGGGGTGGGACCCGCCTCGATCTGCACGACCCGAGTCATCGCTGGAGTTGGGGTCCCGCAGTTGACGGCGGTCATCGAGAGCGCGCGGGTGGCACAGAAGGCGGGAGTGCCCTTGATCTCGGACGGAGGGATCAAGTTCTCCGGCGATGTCGTCAAGGCGCTGGCCGCGGGCGCATCGACCGTGATGATCGGAGCCCTCTTCGCCGGGACCGATGAAGCGCCCGGAGAAGTCGTGCTGTACCAAGGTCGCTCCTACAAGGTCTACCGCGGCATGGGATCGCTCGGAGCGATGACCGCCGGTAGCGCCGACCGCTACTTCCAGACCGATGTGAGAGAGGGAGCCAAGCTCGTGCCCGAAGGGATCGAGGGACGAATTCCCTACCGAGGCAGCTTGACCAGCAACATCCACCAGCTCCTCGGCGGATTGCGTTCCGGCATGGGGTATGTGGGAGCCGCAGATCTGAACGAGCTGCGCGAACGGGCCCGGTTCATGCGCATCTCCGCGGCCGGACTTCAGGAGAGCCACGTGCATGACGTGATCATCACCAAGGAAGCTCCGAACTATCGCATCGAGTAACCCCCCGGCGTCCAATCTCCCGCCGACCTCCCGGCGGATTCGCATCTAGACGGAGTCACCGCGAATGTCCGCCCCCCTGCAGCGCGACCGCCAGGGCGATCGCATCCTGGTATTGGACTTCGGCTCCCAATACACCCAGCTGATTGCTCGGCGGGTGCGGGAGCAGCACATCTACTGCGAGATCCACCCCGGCACCGTGGATGCCGCCGCTGTGCGTGACTGGAACCCGGCTGGGATCGTGTTGTCCGGCGGGCCGGCCAGCGTTCTCGATGAAGGAGCGCCGAGCTTCGACCCAGGAATCCTCGAGCTGGGCCGGCCGGTGCTCGGGATCTGTTACGGCCTCCAGCTGATCGCCCACCATCTGGGAGGACTCGTCGAGAAGGCCGAGAGTCACGAGTACGGTCCGGCCGTGCTCAAGCTCGAGGGTGAAGATCCCCTCTTCGCCGATCTAGACGGGGGTATCGAGCGCGTGGTCTGGATGAGCCATGCGGACCGCGTACTGCGGCTTCCCGCCGGCTTCGAGATCCTCGCCACCAGTGACGGCTCGCCCTTTGCGGCCGTGCGCCACCCACAGCGCCAGATCTGGGGCGTTCAGTTCCACCCCGAGGTGGTGCACACCGATGGCGGAGCTCGGATCCTGGCGAACTTCGCCCGCGGCATCTGCGGCGCCGAAGGCCAGTGGACGATGGACTCGTTCATCACGAGCGCCGTCGAGCGAATCCGCACGCAGGTCGGCGACCGTCGAGTCATCTGCGGGCTGTCGGGCGGAGTCGACTCCAGCGTGGCGGCGGCCTTGGTACACCGGGCCGTCGGTGACCAACTCCGCTGCATCTTCGTCGACAACGGACTGCTCCGGGGGGGTGAGCGGGCCGAAGTGGAGCGCTCTTTTGGCGAAGCCCTCGGTCTCTCGCTCGTGACGGCTTCCGCCGGAGAGCGCTTTCTGAAGGCGCTATCTGGAGTGGTCGATCCGGAGCGCAAGCGCCGCATCATCGGGCACGTGTTCGTGGACGTCTTCCAGGAAGAGGCCGAGCGCCTGGGTGGCGCGGACTTCCTGGTCCAGGGAACGCTCTATCCCGACGTCATCGAGAGCGTGTCGGTCAAGGGCCCCTCGGCCACGATCAAGACGCACCACAATGTCGGAGGGCTGCCCGAGCGCATGCACCTCTCGCTGGTGGAGCCGCTGCGCGAGCTCTTCAAGGATGAAGTCCGCGAGGTGGGTCGGAAGCTGGGTCTCCCGGAGCCGGCGGTTGCCCGGCACCCGTTTCCGGGCCCAGGACTGGCGATCCGCATCATGGGCGAGGTGACGCCCGAGCGGCTGGCCTGTCTGCGTGCGGCCGATGCCATCGTGCTCGAGGAGATTCGGAGGGCGGGCCTGTACGATGAACTGTGGCAGGCCTTCGCGGTATTCCTGCCGATCCAGAGCGTGGGCGTGATGGGCGACGAGCGAACCTACGAAAGCGTCATCGCGGTTCGCTGTGTGACCTCGGTCGACGCGATGACGGCAGACTGGGCCCGGCTGCCCGACGAAGTGCTGGCGGCGATTTCCAGCCGAATCATCAACGAAGTCAAGGGAATCAACCGCGTCGTATACGACATCTCGTCCAAGCCACCGGCGACGATCGAATGGGAGTGATGGAAACGGGGCTGGAGCGCCGCAGCTTGCATGACCGCCTCTCGGTGGCTCGGTAGCACGCGTGCCGAGCGAACCCTTCGTCCATCTTCATCTGCACAGCCAGTACTCCCTGCTGGACGGAGCGATCAAGATCGATCCGCTCTTCGAGCGCGCGAAAGCCCTCCAGATGCCCGCGGTGGCGTTGACCGATCACGGCAACCTGTTCGGCGCCATCGAGTTCTACGAACGGGCGCGAACGGCCGGCATCAAACCGATCCTGGGTTGCGAGGTCTACCTCGCGTCGGGCTCGCGCTTCGCGAAGGAAAAACGAGAGCGCGACAGCAGCGGATACGACGCGATCAATCACCTTCTGCTGCTGGCGATGAACTCGACGGGCTATCGCAACCTGGTGTACCTGGTGTCGAAGGGATACCTCGAAGGCTTCTACTACAAGCCGCGGATCGATCTGGATTTGCTGCGCAGTCGCAGCGATGGTCTGATCGCGACTTCCGGCTGCCTGTCTTCGATGATCTCCCGAGCGATCACCGGCGGCCAGGTGGGCGAGGCCTGGCGCCTCGTCGAGGAATTCTCTGGCATTTTTCCGGGGCGGTTCTATCTGGAGCTACAACGCCACGGGATCGGTGATCAGGACGTAGTCAACGCGGAGCTGGTCAAGATGTCGATCGACATGGGGCTTCCGCTGCTGGCCACCAACGACTGCCACTACCTGAACGAGCACGATCACGCTCACCACGAGGCCTTGCTGTGCATCGGCACGGCCTCGAATCTGGACGATCCGAACCGGTTCAAACTCGACGGCCAGGGGTTCTACCTCAAATCCGGCGAGGAGATGCGGGAGGTCTTTCGGGATCACCCGTCGGCGCTGAGCAACACCCTCGAACTCGCCGAGCGCTGCGATCTCGATCTCGCCGTGGACACCGGCCACTACCACCTGCCGGATTTCCAGGTTCCGGCGGGAATGTCGAAGGAACAGGTTCTGGAGCAAAACGCCTGGCAGGGGCTTCGGAGGGTGCTCTCGCTCGAGCCCGACGAACCCTTCCCCGCCAAGCACGCCGACTACCAGAAGCGCCTGGAGCACGAGCTCGGCGTGATCGGCCCGATGGGATTCGCGGGCTATTTCCTGATCGTTGCGGACTTCATCGACTTCGCGCGACGGGAGGAGATCCCCGTCGGGCCTGGCCGCGGCTCCGCGGCGGGCAGCCTGGTGGCCTACAGCCTCGGCATTACGGGAGTCGATCCACTCGAGTACGACATTATCTTCGAGCGCTTCTTGAACCCGGAGCGGGTCTCGATGCCCGACATCGACGTGGACTTCTGCATGCGAGGTCGGGATCGGGTCATTCGCTACGTGGCGGAGAAGTACGACGGGGAGGGCGACGACGAAAAGCGCGTCTCTGAGATCATCACTTTTGGCAAGCTCCAGGCCCGCGCGGTGATTCGAGACGTGGGCCGGGTGCTCGGGATGTCCTACGGCGATGTCGATCGGATTGCCAAGTTGGTACCGGATACCCTGGGGATCAGCCTCGACGAGGCCATCGAGCAATCGGCGGATCTGCGTGCCCGGGCCGAGGCGGACGGCGAGATCGCCAAGCTGCTCGAGACCGCTCGCGGCCTAGAGGGCCTGACTCGACACGTCTCCACCCATGCAGCCGGCGTCGTGATCGGCGACCGCCCACTGATCGAACAGGTGCCACTGTATCGCGACCCCAAGTCGGGCGACGTGATGACACAGTTCGACATGCGCTGCGTAGAGAAGGTGGGCCTGATCAAGTTCGACTTTCTGGGCCTGAAGACCTTGACGACGATCGCCGATACCCAGCGGCGCATCCGTGAAAGCGGGCTCCCCGATTTCCAGATCGAATCGGTCGCTCTCGATGACCCGAAGACCTACGAGATGCTCTCCAGGGGCGACACCGAGGGCGTCTTCCAGGTCGAGTCCGCGGGCATGACCGATCTCGTAGCGAAGCTGCGACCCATGGCCTTCAAGGAGCTCATCCCGATCGTCGCCCTCTACCGTCCCGGACCATTGGGTTCGGGCATGGTCGAAGACTTCATCAACCGCAAGAACGGTTTGACTCCCGTGGAATTCATTCTGCCCGAGCTGGAGGAGCTGACGGCGGAGACCCTGGGTGTGATCGTCTACCAGGACCAGGTTCTGCAGATCGCGAATCGCCTGGCGGGCTACAGCCTCGGTGAAGCGGATCTGCTGCGACGCGCGATGGGGAAGAAGAAGGCCGCGGAGATGGAGCTCCAGCGAGAGCGGTTCGTCTCCGGAGCCGTCGAGAGAAACATCGATCGGGTCAAGGCCGAACAGGTCTTCAATTTGATGGCGGAATTCGCCGGTTACGGGTTCGCAAAGTCCCACTCGGCCGCATATGCACTGATCACCTTTCAGACCGCCTATCTCAAGGCAAACCACACTCACGAATACATGGCGGCCGTGATGACCACCGAGTCGGGCAACCACGACAAGCTCGGTCGCTACATCGCCCACACCAGGCAACGGGGGATCGAGCTCTTGCCTCCCTGCGTCAACGAGTCTGCACGCGATTTCACCGTCGTCAGCGAGGGAATCCGTTTTGGGCTGTCGGGCGTGAAGAACGTCGGTGAGGGCGCGCTCGATTCGGTCCTCGATGCTCGCGCGGGCGAAGCTGGCCGGTTCAGCAGCCTGTTCGACTTTGCGGACCGCATCGATGGCCGCCGAGTCAACCGAAGGGTTGTCGAGAGCCTCGTGAAATGCGGAGCTTTCGATGCGGTTCACAGCAACCGCGCTGCGGTCTGGGCTGGCTTGGATTTCGCGCTGGAGGCCGGCGCTGCGGCTCAGCGCGACCGGGAGATCGGCCAGGGGAGCTTGTTCGGCGGCGCCGGCGCGGCGGCGATCGCCAGCCCCTCTTTGGCGGATACGCCGGAGTGGACGGATCGACAACGCCTCGGGTTCGAGAAGGAAGTGCTCGGCTTCTACGTTTCCGGGCACCCCCTCGCCGAGGCCGCGGACCGACTGGCCCGCTTCACCGATGCCGTCTCAGATGAGCACGCGCACCTGGACGGCTGCGAGGTGCGGGTCGGTGGACTGCTCAGCTCGCTGCGCGAAACGCGCACCCGACGCGGTGCGGTGATGGCCTTCGGAACCCTGGAGGACCTCCATGGCGGCTTCGACCTAGTCATCTTCAGCGAGCCCTTCGCCCAGTTCGGGAGCCTGCTCAAACGCGCCATCAGCGGCGATGGCGAGAGCGGCCCGATCCCGCTGCTGATCTCCGGCACCCTGGAGGCGGGAGATCCGCCGAAGATCCTGGTTCGTCAGGTGCTGGAGCTCGACCGCGCCGAGGAGAAGCTCGCGACGCGACTCGACGTGCGCGTTCACATCGATGAAGCGACACCGGATCGCTTGCGAGCGTTGCGCGACTTGCTGGAGAAGGATCGAGGCGAATGCGCGGTGATGGTGCGACTGGTGATCCCCGGAGAGAGCGAGACCCTGTTGGCGCTCAACGGCACCTCCGGAGTTCGCGCTCACGCGGCGCTGCTCGCCGACGTCGACGGTCTGTTTGGACGGCGCGTGACGGAGCTCTCGATTTGAGCCGCGGGGCCGCGTTGGGACGTCGCCGCGCAGTTGCGCTGCTGTGGCTCTGCGTGGCGCTCGGGTGGGTTGTCTCGGAGGGGGCTTCGGCTCGAGATCTGGAGGAGGTCGAGGCCGTGGGTGCGGTGGGCTTGGGACCGCATGTGACCGGCTCTCCGCGGGACGCCGCCGTGCGCGCGGCACTGCGGGAGGCGGTGCACCGAACCGCAAGGGCTCTGGCCGCAACGAGCGGCAGCGCTCCGTCCGAAATCGCGCTCGACGAGATCCTCGGCGGCGATCCCTACGAGTTCGCGAGCCGATTTCAGGTGATCGAGGATCGGGGCGAAGGCCCGGCCCTGTTCGTGACCGCCCCCGGATTCACGCGGGAGTACGTGGTGATCGTCAACGCATCCATCGACCGTGATCTCGTCCGCGAGCGATTGGCGGCGGCGGGCTTGCTGCTGTCTCCCTCGGGGGAATCCGCGCAATTCCGATTTCGTCTCGACCTCGAGAGCCTCGACGACTACACGGCCTACGAGGAGATCCGGCGCGCGCTGATCGTGGACCTGGGGCTGAGATCGGCCATTCCCGTCGAAGTCGAGCAGGGCAGGCTGACCCTCGACGTGGAGGCGGATCGTCCTCCGAGCCAACTCCTGGGGCCGCTGCAGAGCGCGGTCGCGAATCGCCTCGAGCTGATCCCGGTTTCCGTGGGGCCCGACGCGATGAGTTTGCGGGTCGTCGTCCACCCGAGCGCGGTGGGCAAGATCGGTTCGCCGGAATCGGGCCCGTTTGACACGCGCAGTCCAAATCGGTATTGAATTCGCGTCCTTAGCGGACCAGGCCTGGCACGTAGCTCAGCGGGAGAGCGCCGCCTTGACACGGCGGAGGTCGGCGGTTCGAAACCGCCCGTGCCAACCACAACTGTCAGACTGCGCGCGGTCGCAAGCTTGCGGCCGCGTGTGGCGCGACCCAGTAGGACTGCGAAAGATCCATGATCCGCCCGCATCGATGAGCGACATCCAGATCCGCTTGCCGGACGGCAAGACGCTGGCGATGCCCGCGGGTTCGACGGTCCTGGCGATTGCGCGCCACATCGGAGAGGGGCTCGCGCGCGCCGCACTGGCCGGTCGCGTCGACGGTCGCCTGGTCGACCTGCGCGTTCCCCTCGATGCCGATGCCGCGATCGAGATCGTCACCGCTCGAGATCCCGAGGGCGGCGAAGTGATTCGTCATTCCGCCGAACACATCATGGCCGACGCCGTCAAGCGGCTGCATCCGGAAGTACAGATCGACGTCGGACGCACGGACCACAGCGAGAAGTTTCAGTATGACTTCTTGACCCAACGCCCTTTCACGCCGGGCGACCTCGAGCAGATCGAAAAGGAGATGGGCAAGATCCTCGCCGAGAAGCCCGCCTTCGAGCGAGAGGTGATGTCGCGTGAGCAAGCCAGGAGCTTCTTCGAGGAGCGAGGCGAGAAGCTCAAGGTCTCGCGTCTCGGCGACATTCCTGAAGACGCTGAGATCACGGTCTTTCGCCACGGAGACTTCGCAGACCTCTGCAGGGGCCCTCACGTTCAGCGGGCCGACCAGATCGGCGCGCTGAAGATCATCGAGTCAGCCGGGGCCTACTGGCGGGGTGACGAGAACGAGCCAATGCTCCAGCGCGTCTATGGCACCGCGTTCGCCACCGCCAAGGAGCTCAAGGCCCACCTCGCCCGTATCGAGGAGGCGAAGACACGCGACCACCGCCGCGTGGGAGCGGATCTGGATCTGTTCTTTACCGATCCGATCTCGCCGGGTTCACCGTTCTACCTCCCGAAAGGAATGGTCCTCTACAACGGCCTGGTGGACTTCATCCGATCGCTCTACCCGAAGTACGGCTTCCACGAGGTCATGACGCCGCAGCTGTTTCGCACCGAGCTGTTCAAGACCTCGGGCCACTACCAGCTGTTTCGGGAGGACATGTTCCTGCTCGACGGCGACGAGGACGAGGAGCTCGGCGTCAAGCCGATGAACTGCCCGGGACACTGCCACCTGTTCGGGACGCGCAAGCACTCCTATCGCGAGCTGCCGCTGCGATGGGCCGAATTCTCGCGCCTGCACCGAAACGAACGCAGCGGGACTCTCACTGGGCTGTCTCGGGTGCGTTCGATGGCGCAGGACGACGCCCATGTCTTCTGTGAGCCGGCCCAAGTCGGCACCGAGCTCGACGCCTTCTTCGAGCTGACCGCAGAGGTATACCGAGCGCTGGACCTGGAAGGCGTCGAGGTCGGCGTTTCGACGCGACCCGAGGAATCCAGTGGTGAGGCGGCGGACTGGGAGGCGGCGGAGCAACAGCTGCTCGAGTCGGTCAAGCGCGCCGGTTACGACTGTGAGCTCAGGCCCGGAGAAGGCGCGTTCTACGGCCCGAAGATCGAGTGCGACTTCCGTGACGTCATGGGTCGTCGCTGGACGCTTTCGACCCTCCAGATCGATGTCTCGATGCCCGGACGGTTCGGGCTCCGCTACGTCGGCCGGGACGACCAGCTCCATCAGCCGGCCATGCTCCACCGGGCGGTTCTGGGCTCCCTGGAGCGTTTCATTGCACTCTATACGGAGATGACCCGTGGGGATTTCCCCTTCTGGCTGGCGCCGATTCAGGTCGCTCTGCTACCGATAGCCGACCGCCATCTGGCCTATGTGGAGCGGGTGCATGCGGCGCTCGAGGGGGCGGGAATCAGAGCCTTCGTGGACGCGCGCAGCGAGAAGCTCGGTTACAAGATTCGCGAAGCCGAGACCCAGAAGATTCCCCTGATGCTCGTCGCGGGCGATCAGGAGGAGGCGGACGGAACCATCACACCGCGCCGCCGCCACGGGTCGAAGCAGTCGAAGCAGCCCCTGCTGATCGACCAGCTGGTCGCCCAGCTGGCAGAGGATGTCAAACAACGGCGCGTCTGGCGCCCGGAGGACTGAAGTATCGCCGACTTTCGAAAGGCCACAAAGAAGGAGGACGTGCCGCGCATGAACGAGCTGATTCGGGCATCGGAGATTCGGGTGATCGCCGACGACGGTGAACAGCTCGGTGTGATGACCCCCGAGGCAGCCCTGGAGCGCGCCCAAGAGGTGGGTCTGGATCTCGTCGAGGTTGCGCCCGGCTCGAAACCCCCCGTCTGTCGAATCATGGATTACGGCCGCTACAAGTACGAGCGCAAGAAGAAGATGGGAAAGAGCAAGGGGCACGCGGCGTCACTGAAGGAGGTAAAGCTCCGGCCGCGAACCGATCAGCACGACCTCGACTTCAAGCTCAAGAACGTTCGGCGCTTCCTGACCGACGGCGACAAGGTCAAAGTGACAGTGATGTATCGTGGGCGCGAAATGGTGCATCGGCAGCTAGGTTACCAACAGCTCGACCACGTCCGAGAACTGCTTGGCGAGTTCGCCACCGTCGAAAACCCGCCCCGGATGGAGGGTCGAGTACTGTCGATGATCCTGGTGCCCAACCGTGAGGCGATCGCGGAAGCGGCGCGGTTGGAGGCCGCCAAGACGGCCGCCGAGGCAGAGGCAGCCGGAGGCGAATCGGACGACGGAGAGGCGGCGGAAGACAAGACGCAAGGACTGGCGGACTCGGCCGAGAGCGGAGTCGCAGAGGGAGAATCCTAAATGCCCAAGGTCAAGACACATCGCGGTGCTGCGAAGCGTTTCAAGAAGACGGGCACTGGAAAGGTCGTGCGGTCACGTCGGAACAAGCAGCACATTCTGACCAAGAAGTCGCCGAAGCGGAAGCGCCGCTTGCGGAAGGACGCACTCGTACACCCGGTCGACGAGAAGCGGGTGAAGCAGCTTTTAGGCGGCTAAGAAAGGACTAGGCTGCTGACCGAATTGGGCAGCTGACAGCGGTTCGTACGAACGACTGGAATCAAGAGGGGGTGTCTCATGCCGCGAGTCAAACGCGGCGTCGCAGCACGCAAGCGGCGAAACCGCATCCTTCGCGAGGCGAAGGGCTACTACGGCGCACGGAACCACCTGTTCAAGACGGCTCGTGAAGCGGTCGAGCGGAGCTGGCGCTACGCCTATCGCGACCGCAAGCAGCGCAAGAGGGTGTTTCGGGCGCTGTGGATCACGCGGATCAATGCGGCTGCGCGCGAGCACGGCCTGTCCTACAGCCGACTCATCCACGGGCTCAAGCTCGCGGGCGTCGAGGTCGACCGCAAGATCCTCGCCCAGCTCGCGGTCAGCGACCCGAAGACCTTCGGCGAACTCGCAGACCTGGCTAAATCCCAGGCTGCTTAGCGAACCACGCCGATGCCGGTCGGAGTCGACAACCTCGAGCGGCTGGAGAGCGACGCCCTGCGTGAAGTTGCGGAGGCGACGGGTCTCCAGGCACTCATCGAGGTTCGCGCGCGCTACCTGGGCAAGAAGGGCTCGGTCGCCCAGGTCTTGCGTGGGATCGGCACGCTCTCGAGCGAAGAGCGGGCGCGGGTGGGTCAGGAGGCGAACGCCACCAAGCAGCGAATCGAAAGCGTCGTGGCGGAACGCCGGGCGGGGCTCGAACGCCAAGCGCGAGATCGTACACTCGAATCGGAGCGTCTGGACATCACGCTGCCTGGGGTCGAGGAGCCCCGGCTGGGCAGTCTCCATCCGATCACGCGTGTCTTCCGCGACATGGTCGACTTCTTCAGCTCGATGGGCTTTGCGATCGAGGAGGGCCCCGAAGTCGAGACCGAGTACCACAACTTCGAAGCGCTCAATCTTCCGGCCGAACATCCCGCCCGCGACGAACACGACACCTTCTACGTCGAGGGCGGGAACGTCCTGCGCACCCACACCTCGAACGTCCAGATCCGGACCATGACGGGCCGAACGCCGCCGTTTCGCTTCATCGCTCCCGGGCGCGTGTATCGCCACGACTCGAGCCCCCGACACAGCCCGATGTTTCATCAGATCGAAGGTTTTCTCGTCGATGAGGATGTCACCTTCGCTGATCTGAAGGGAGTGCTCCACGCCTTCGGGCGCCATTTGATGGGTGGTGAGATCGATCTGCGCTTTCGCGCCAACGATTTTCCATTCACCGAGCCGTCGGCAGAGATGGACTACGCGTGCTTGCTCTGCGAGAGACAGGGCTGCGCGGTCTGTTCGCAGACCGGCTGGATCGAGTGGGGCGGCTGTGGGATGATTCACCCGCGCGTGCTCGAGAACTGCGGAATCGATTCCGATCGCTACCAGGGTTTCGCCTTCGGAATGGGAGTCGACCGCACCGCCATCCTGCGCTTCGGGCTGCCGCACATCCGGTTGCTCTTCGACGGCGACCTGCAGGTTCTGGGGCAGATCTGATGCGGGTTTCACTCGATTGGCTGGCCGAGTTCATCGACCTTCCGCCCGCGGATACGCTCGTCGAACGGTTGACACTGTCTGGCTTCGACGACGTCGAGATCCACACCAGCGGGCCGGATCTCTCCGCGCTGCGCGTGGGAAGGGTGATCGAGCGCGCCCAACACCCGAATGCGGATCGGCTTTCGGTCTGCCGGGTGGACATCGCCAGCGGCGATCCAATCGAGGTCGTCTGCGGGGCCCCGAACGTGGCGGCCGATCAAAAAATTGCGTTCGCTCCCGTGGGCACTCGGCTCCCGGACGGTACGCTGCTCAAGCGCGCCAAGATCCGTGGCGTCGCCTCCAGCGGAATGATCTGCTCGGCCAGGGAGCTGGGGCTGGGGGACGACCACGAAGGCATCCTGGTTCTGGATGGCGACCTCGAAGTCGGAGTGCCGCTGTCCGAGGTGATCGCCGCCGGCGGCCGCGAGCTCGAGGTGACCATCACCCCCAACCGGGGCGACGAGGCCAGCCTGATCGGCTTGGCGCGGGAGGTTCGGGCGCTGTTCGGAGGTGAGCTGCGCACTCCCGAGGCGGAGCCGGCCGAGGCTGGACCGGCTGCCGACGAGACCGTGCGAATCGAGATCGAAGCACCCGACGATTGTCACCGCTACGTGGCGCGGGTCGTACGGGGTGTTCGAGTCGAGCCTTCACCGGAATGGGTCGTCGCGAAACTGGCCGCCTCCGGCGTGCGGGCGATCAACAACGTCGTGGATGTAACCAATCTCGTGCTACTCGAGTTCGGTCAGCCTCTACACGCCTTCGATCTGGCGAAGCTCCGCGGAGGCGTGGTGAAGGTGCGCCGCGCCGAGATGGGCGAGAAGTTGAGCACTCTCGATGGCGAGACGCGGGAGCTCACGGCGGAAGATCTGGTGATCGCAGACGAACAGCGTCCGATCGCCCTGGCCGGTGTGATCGGCGGCGCGAACACCGAGGTCGGCGACTCGACGACCGACGTGCTGATCGAGAGCGCTCATTTTCATCCCACGCGAATTCGGCTGGCGGCTCGGCGACACGGCCTGAGCACCGAGGCCTCGTATCGGTTCGAGCGTTGCGTCGATCGCGACGGAATCGAGCGCGCAGCCAACCGCGCGGCACGCCTGCTGGCTGAGCTCGCCGGCGGCGTCGTCGCGCTGGGTGCGGTGACGGCCGAAGGCTCTCCCGCGGATGCCACCGAGGAGATTCGGTTTCCGACGCCACGCGCCAACAAGCTGCTCGGCACCTCGCTGACGAGCGAGCAGATGTCGGAACTCTTGGAGCGGGTGGGAGTTCAATCTCGCGAGACGTCGGCGGACGAGCTCTTGTGTTCGATCCCTTCGTATCGCAATGATCTGCACATTCATCAGGACCTCACCGAGGAGGTGGCGCGCATCTACGGTTACGACCGGATTCCGACCACCGATCCAGCGGGGGTGCTGCGCGGCGGCAGAGTTCCACAGGGCTGGCGGGTCGCTGACGGCGCCCGAGACGCCCTGGTGGCTGCGGGGCTGGTCGAGTGCCAGACGCTGCCCTTCATCAGCCCGAGCTGGCTCGATTCACTGGGTCTGGAGGCCGACAGTCCGCTTCGAAACGGCCTGCGGCTCGCGAACCCCATCCGGGACGACGAGCCGCTACTGCGAACGACTCTGCTGCCCTCGCTGCTGCGCCTGGTGCACCAGAATCGCAGTCGGCAGGTGGATCGGGTCGACGTTTTCGAGCTGGGTCGCCTGTTCCGACAGTCCACGGGCGGCGGAACCTGGGGAGAGGGGCTCCCGCTGGAGCGCCAGGGGCTGGCCGCCGTGCTGACGGGTCGCGAGGAGCCTGGTTTGTGGGAGGCGCCCCCCGCGCCGCTCTTCTTTCGGGCCAAGGGAATCGCAAAAAAGCTTTTGAGCCAGCTGAGTTATGTGGCATGGTTTCCGGGTGATGGGGTGCCGCCCTACCTACGACCGGGTGCCGCTGCTGTGATCGAGGTGGCCGGAGTCGCGATCGGGGCGCTCGGAGAACTTCACCCGGACGTAGCGAGGAACTTCGAGCTGGATGTGGGGTGCGCGGTCATCGAACTGGATCTTGCCGAGCTGCTTTCGCTGCCGCAGCAGGAGGGCCGCTACCGAGAGGTATCGCGACAGCCGAGTGTCCGGCGCGACTTGGCGGTGGTCATCGACGTGGAACAGGCGGCCGAAGAGGTGCTCGAGGCGGTTCGCAAGGCGGCGGGACGCGATTTGATTTCCGCCGAGCTATTCGATCGTTACGCGGGGCAGGGGGTTCCGGAGGGCCGCGTCAGTCTGGCGTTTCGGCTGGTGTTTCAGCGATCGGACCGCACGCTCAAGGATGAAGAAGTGACCAAATCGATCGATCGTGTGGTCAGAATGCTGGCTCACCGGTTCAACGGAGAGCTTCGTTAGCAGGGGTCGGGGAGGATTAAGCATGACGAAGGCCGACATCGTCGAGCAGATCTACGAGCAGGTCGGATTCTCGAAGAAGGAATCCGCGGAGCTAGTCGAGAAGGTGTTTGAGGCGATCAAGGACACGCTCGCCAAGGGTGAGAAGGTGAAGATCTCCGGTTTTGGGAACTTCGTCGTCCGCGGCAAGAACTCGCGAAAGGGAAGAAATCCGCAAACGGGCCAGGAGATTCTTCTCGAGGCCCGCAAAGTCCTCACATTCAAGCCCAGTCTCGTGTTAAAGAATCTATTGAACGAAGAGGGCACACCGGCCGAGATCGATTCGGCGGGCAGTGGACACGGCTCCTTGAGTTGACGTCGCGGGCCGGTGCAGGAGAAAGGCCGATCTTCCGGGGGGGAATGATGGCGAAGGCAGTACGGTCGCGGAAAGGATCGGGCGACAGCACCGATTCGAGCGCTCAGGACAAGCGCTACTACCGCATCGGTGAAGTCAGCCGCATCACGGACGTAAAGCCTTACGTCCTCCGGTATTGGGAATCCGAGTTCCGCTGGATGGCGCCCCAGAAGTCGCGGTCCAAGCAACGCCTCTACCGACAGCGCGACATCGATATGATTCTGCTGATCAAGAAGTTGCTCTACGAACAGCGCTTCACGATCGCCGGCGCCCGCAAGAAGCTGCGAGGCGTTGGGGCCGGCCGGGCACTCGAGGCTGGCAACCTCCAGATCGAGACGGATCACCGTTCCCGTTACCAGAAGATCCGCTCCGAGCTCGAGTCGATTCGGGCGATGCTCTAGATTCGGACGATGCTCTAGAAGGGAAGCGCCGGCGCCTTCGCGAGCCCCCAGAGCAGCATCCACAGCAGCACCGTGGTTGCACCGAAGGTTCCGATCGCGCGAATCGTGGTGAAGTCGAGCGCTTGGCGCACGGCGATGATTCCCGCGACCAACACCCAGGCCCAGGCGAAAAAATCGATGCTCATGCCCAACAACGGCGGGGGCAAGAAGGCGAACGCGCTGAGCGCGGCGGGCGTGAAAGCGAAGCCGGTGGTGCGCAGCACCTCCGGAAAGTCGGTCTCGGTCTCCGGGCCCCGGAAGAAACTGGCTCCTACCATGAACGCGAACGCGGAGCCGCCGAACCACAGGACCATGGGCTCCAGAAACGAAACCGCGAGCTGGAACAGCCGCTGCTCGATCCCGACACCGGCCAATGTGGCTTGAAGCCAGCGTCCCAGGCTGATGGCTACGCCGGCGCCCACCACGACGACGAAGGCCTGCGCGATCGAACTGCGGTCCGCCTCGACTTCCTCGTAGATTTCGGCGTCCAACAATGCAGCTCGAAGCAGCCGCCTCGGGAACGAACTCACGAATCGTCTCCCTGTACGATCCGCTGGAGCAGGCTCTCCAGGGCGCCCCGGATGCCGACGCTGCTGGAAGCGGCGTCGAACCCGCGCAGCAGGGCTTCGGTGGAGTCACAGGGTGATTGCTCTCCGTCGGCGTCGACGCAGCTCAGCGTGACCGTCGGCGCGCGCGCCTGCAGATCGTGTGCCGCGGTGAGCATGGCCTCCTGGTAACTACTGTCCTGGGAGCTGCTCTCGAACGCGCGAGCGAGCAGACGATTCCAGCGTTGAAGCCTTTCGACCACGACCGGGTCTTGCCCCGGGGCGTTCGCTTCGAGCTCGGCCAGGCGGTAATAGGCGTAGGTCAGGGACGAGAGCGCGACGTAGCGGTTCTCCGAGGCCGCCCCCGCCTCCATGTCGGCTTCGAGCTGCCGCAGCTGGGCATCCGAAACCTGTCCCTCGTCGAGGCCGTCGAACACCTCACCGTACGCGGCCCGCGCGGGCTCGAGACATTTGGGTCGCTGACCGGGTTCGGGTAGCGGGCAGTAGGCCCCAGGGCCGACACCCGCTGCGTGGGTCGGGAGAGACGCGCCGAGCGTCAGCGCGGCGGCAGCGGCCAGGAGGAGGCCCGATCTAGCGAGCCACTCCATCAGGGAACATCGACCCGCGGAAGCTCGAAGCGCAGCCCGGCCACCAGGCCGAGCCAGATCGGACCCTTGCGAGAAAACTGGACGGTCGCTGGCCCCAACTCGGTGTCGATCTCGACCGTGGCTTCGATGATCTCCAACCGGTCGTCCATCTCTCCGATCGCGCGCACATTGGGGATCGGTTCGAAGCCCTTGCGCAAATAGACACTGGAGACCGAATCCGTGGCGATGGGCGGCGCGGCCGGGTCGTTGAATTCGGGATGGGCGATGTTGGTGTCGGAATCGTCTGGGCTGCCGAGCACGTAGAGGTCTACCTGACCGCGGCGGCGCGAGCGGCCCTTCTTGAGGTCGAGACGAAACTCCCGCCCGCAGGGCCCTCGAATCCCCAGAAACAGCGGGTCGTCGGAGGCGGCCATGCGGCTGTCGCCGACCGCCAACCGCACCCGGATCCGAATCGCATTCGCTGCCAACGGCTCCCCCTTCCGACGCTGATGCCGATGCCGAATCCGAGCTTCGAGCCTGCCGGGTCGGATTCGGGCGAGGGGAAGTTAGGCGGGCGGCGGCCGGAGGGTCAAGCGGCTGCACCCGAAGGCGTGAGGGGCCGGGCTGGTAAATCCGGCCGGCCAGGCCGACATTGTCGGGTACCGGCACCCTCCGGCGGAGTAGATCCATGGCAGCCGATTCCAGTGCGATGCTCCTGCCGGACCCCTTCGCACTCACTCCCGATCCCGCCGTCTATCTGCCACGCCCCGCAACGGAGGCAGCCCTGGCCGATGTGTTGCGGTCCGTAAACAACTCGAGGACCCGTACAGCACTCATTGGCCCTCCCGGACTGGGGAAGACGCTGATGCTTCATCTGATCGCTGTGCGGGCCGAGGACAAGTTCAAGACCGTCTATCTTCCGTACGCAGCGCTCCCGCCCGAAGAGCTCTCCGCCTGGGCGCTGAATTTGCTGGGCGCTCCCGAGACCAGTGATCCGGTCGCCGTATTGTGCTCGTCGGCGAAGCGTCTTCGCGAGCGGGGATTTCCGCTCTTGCTGACGGTCGACGATGCCGGGGCAATGCCGGTTGCGACGGCGCGTTGGATGGGGGATGTGCTGAACGACTCGGGGGGCGCGCTGCGCCTGCTGCTCGCCGCCTCGGACCAACCTTCGATCAATCGCACACTCGCCGCGATCGGGGGCGAATTCGATGTCGTTCGGCTGTCGGTGCCGATGAGTGAGGCGGAGACCCACCGCTACATCGAAGGTCGATTGACGCGGGCGCGAGTGCCCTCCCACACGCGCAAGCGATTTGATTCCGCGACGGTTCGAGAACTTCATCGACTCTCGGCAGGCATACCGCGGCGGCTACACACGGCCGCAGCCGCTGTCCTACACGGCGACAGGCGCTCGCGCTGGATCGATCTCGACCCGGTGCTCGAAGAGTTGTTGAGCGGGCCGCAGAGTGCCGACCGAACCCCACCGGCCGCGCGGGCAAAGGCCGAGTTGCCAGAGACCACCCTGGAAACTTCGCGAAGCCCGGCGAAAGCCCCCTCGAACGCGGACCCGAAACCGGCGGTAGCGGACGAGCTGACCGATGGGGCACCCAGCTTCGCCGGGGAGGAGATGGGAGCCGCGCCGTCTCTGGCACCGCCGCCGGTGCGCCGGATCGAGCC
>CAXMOC010000138.1:0-14413 GCA_964194865.1 uncultured Opitutales bacterium
AGGGGGACTTCAAGAAGCCGACGACCATACTCTATTACTCCGCCCGCACCGAAGGCTACAAGGGCGAGGCGGTTCAGGGCGTGGACAAGATCATGGAAATGTCTGGCGACTTTGCAATCGCGTTTCTGCGCGTGATGCCCGAGGCGTCGGACCCGGCGAAATTCAAGGCCAACATGACGGCAATCAAGAAGGTGAAGCTTCAGACGCTCTCGGAGTTCAAGGGCAAGCCCCGGAAGGCCGCGGACAAGACCGTATTCCCGCCTTACGGAAAGGCCGAGGACACCTACGCCCACCATTTCCTTCCCGTGATGCAGTTCGTCTTCAGCCACACCACCTTCGACCCCAAGAATGAGATGGATCAGAAGGCCCTGGCGGCGCTCGCACCGCTCGGCGTGAAGCCGGGCAAGGCCTACAACGCGAGCCAGCACGCTGAGATCGACGGCCAACAGCTCGGCAAAGCTTTCGGGGAGGTTGCAAAGAAACAGCTGGCGATCTGGAACGACCCCAAGAAAGCGGCCCCGCTCCTCAGCAAGCTATTCCAGCCCAAGGGGCACATGGAAATCGACGAGATGGTGCTGCAATCGGCCGTGGGCCCACTCGGACAACCGGCCGATCAGGCAATGTACCCCGGCATCGCGACGACCGACGGCAAACCCATGAACGCGCAGCACGACTATGTGATCCGCATGACGAAGGACGAGCTTCCCCCGGCCCTCGCCTTCTGGTCCCTCACACTCTACGACGCCAAGCAAGGTTTCTTCATCCCGAACAAAGAGAAGAAATACAGCGTCGGCGAGAACGCCGGGATAAAGCTGAACGCCTCGGGCGGCATCGAGGTCTACGTTGCGGCGACGCAGCCAAAGGGAGTTTCGGCGGATAACTGGCTGCCGATCACCCGCGAGGATCTGGACCTGGATGTCATCATGCGCGTCTACCAGCCCGACCTAGAGAAGATGAAGACCTGGAAAGCGCCGAAGGCGGAAGAGGTCAACCCATAACAACGTGCGGTGGACGCTCCACAGAACGCGCCGTGATACGATCCACCTGAGGAGGATCAGACGATGCGAAAGCTGGTAAAGGTCGACGACCTGAGTCCGGAAGAGGCCGCGCTCACCCCGCGCTACGCCCAGCGGGCGCTGACCGAGCCGATCCCGAAGTACGAGCTCTCGGAAAGCGGGATGGATCCGGACTCGGCCTACCAGCTGATTCACGACGAGCTGCTGCTCGACGGCAGCGCGCGCCTCAACCTCGCCACCTTCGTCACCACCTGGATGGAGCCACAAGCGGAAAAGCTGATGGCCGAGTGCTTCGCGAAGAACATGATCGACAAGGACGAGTATCCGCAGACCGCGGAGATCGAGCACCGCTGCATCAACATCGTCTCGCGGCTCTTCCACGCGCCCGAGGAGGGCGTGGGCGCGTCGACCATCGGATCGAGCGAAGCGGTGATGCTGGCGGGCCTGGCCTTCAAGTGGCGCTGGCGCGAGCGCATGCGTGCCCAGGGCAAGCCCACCGACCGCCCCAACATGATCATGGGATCCAACGTGCAGGTCGTGTGGGAGAAGTTCTGCCGCTACTGGGACGTCGAGCCCCGCTATCTGCCGATGGAGCGCGGCCGTTACGTGATCACGCCCGAGCAGGTGGTGGACGCCGTGGACGAGAACACGATCGCGGCAGTGGCGATCCTGGGCACCACCTACACCGGAGAGTTCGAACCGATCCAGGAAATCCACGACGCGCTCGTGCGCGTCAACGCAGAGAAGAAGCTAGAGGTACCCCTCCACGTCGACGGCGCCAGCGGGGCCTTCGTGGCGCCCTTCCTGCACCCCGACCTCGCCTGGGACTTTCGGCTCCCGCTCGTCAAGTCGATCAACGCCTCCGGCCACAAATACGGGCTCGTCCACCCAGGCGTCGGCTGGGTGGTCTGGCGCAGCCACGAGGACCTGCCCGAAGACCTGGTCTTCCACGTCAACTATCTGGGCGGCGACATGCCGACCTTCACGCTCAACTTCTCGCGCGCCGGCAACCAGGTGGTCGGCCAGTACTACAACTTCCTGCGGCTGGGCCGGGCCGGCTACACGCGCATCATGGAGGCGTTGCGCGACACCGCGACCTGGCTCTCGGGCCAGATCGTCCGGCTGGGGCACTTCGACCTGCTTTCCGACGGAAGCGCGATCCCGGTCTTCGCCTTCAGCGTAAGAGACGGGACGCCCTTCAGCGTCTACGACATCTCCGACAAGCTGCGCGAGCGCGGCTGGCAGGTGCCCGCGTACACCATGCCGGAGGGGGCCGAGGACGTGGCCGTTCTGCGCGTGGTGGTGCGCGAGGGCTTCAGCCGAGACATGGCGACGATGCTCCTCGACGACCTGAAGACCGCCGCGGAGCAGCTCGCGAAGAACCCGCCCGCCAGCACGAAGGGCCCGGCGCAGAGCTTCGCGCACTGAGCCGCAGCGAGTGTTCCTGATGGTCGATGAAGTTTCGAGGTGACCCCGTGAGTCGAATGATCACGATCTTTCTCTTGTGCCTGGCGATTCCCGGCTTGGCGGCGGCCGAGACACCCACCTGGGAGCAGCACCCCACGAAGAACAAACCCCGCAAGCACGTGATGGTGCAGTTCACCGACATGTCGCTGCACCCCTCGATCGCTCAGGTGGTGGAAGAGGGCACGGTGTCGTGGGTGAACTACGCGTCGATGTACGAGGGCAGCATCGTATTCTCCGACGAGGTGGCGGCCGCCTTCAGCTGCTCCGATCTGCGCCCCAACTGGATGAAGACCGGGACCGGCTACCAGTCGATTCCGATCACGGGGGGCGGGGCGATGAACGACCTCCAGATTCCCTGTCCGCTGAAGCCGGGTGAGTACGAGTACGAGATCTGGCTCTTCTCGGGGGGCATGGGCGATCCCGCAGCCATGGAAGATCCCCAATCGCGCATGCAGGGGAAGATCGTCGTCAAATAGCGCTTGCCAGCGGAGCGTCTTCCGGGAGCTGGACCCGAGCGCATGCTCAGGTTGGGTTGCCGCTATTTCGCCAGATTCTTCGGCACGTCGCGAAACGGCTTGCCGACGTCGACCGCGGGGCCGCGGGGAAGGCCCAGCGCGCGTTCGGAGATGATGTTTCGTTGGATCTCGTCGGTGCCGCCGGCGATCGACTGGCCGGGCACCGAAAGGAGAATCTCCGCGATCAGCCCGGCTTCGGCGCCGTCGTCGCCCGACAGCATGGAGTCCGCACCCGAGATGAGGGTGTGGACGTGCGCCGCAGCACGCGCGATGTGGCTACTGCACAGCTTGCCGAGCGATCCCTCGGGGCCCGGCGGCCTACCCCGGCCCCGCGCCTCTCCGGCACGCCGCGAAGTCCATTCCGAAGAGCGTGCCAGGGCCAGCAGCTTCGCAATCTCCTGCCGCACGGTCGGATCGGTGTTGCGGCCCGTCTCCTGCGCGCGCTTGACGACGAGATCGACGCGACCCGCGCGTTGCGGATACCACTTGTAGGGCTCCATCACCTTGGCCTGCTCGGCGCGGTACTCGTCGAGGGCGCGGCCCTCTCCGGCCAGCCGCGGTCCGGTCAGCCGGCCCACCAGCCGTCGCTCGTGGGCGAGCGTGGCCAGCGCGACCGGCCAGCCCTGTCCGACCTCGCCGATCACGTCCGCGGCCGACGCCCGAGCATCCGTGATGAAGACCTCGTTGAACGACGCGTGGCCGTTCATCTGGCGCAGCGGACGCACGACCACGCCGGGCTGGTCCATCTCGAAGGCGAAGTAGGTAATGCCGCGGTGCTTCGGCACGTCCCAATTCGTCCGGGCCAGCAACATGCCGTACTTCGCGTGATGCGCGCTGGTGTTCCACACCTTCTGGCCGTTGACGATGAAGTCGTCTCCATCGGCATCGGCGCGCGTCGTCAACCCCGCGAGGTCGGAGCCGCTGCCGGGCTCGCTGAAGAGCTGACACCACATGTGTTCCCCGGTGATGATCGGTCGCAGCAGCCGACGCTTCAGCTCGTCGGAGCCGTGCTCCAATATGGTGGCGCCGGCCAGCCATACGCCACTGCCCGCGGGCACCCCCACCGCTCCGACGCGGCGGAACTCCTCGCCGACCACACCCTCGAGCGCCACCGGCAAACCGCGCCCGTACCACTCGGTGGGCCACACCGGGCAGCCCCAGCCAGAGTCCGCCAGCAGCTCGCGCCACTCTCGAAGACTCAGGTTCGAATCCCAGTGCTCCTCGAGCCAGGTGCGCACCTCGTCGCGCACGCCCTGTTCCGTGAGCTCGCTCATCGCCACGCCTCCGGCACCAGTCACACCCCCCAGCGCTGGGCGAGCAGCTCCCAGTGGTGGGTGGGGTCACCCAGGAAGACCTCCGAGCTCTTGGCCCGCTTGAAGTACAGGTGCGCGTCGTCTTCCCAGGTGAAGCCAACGCCACCGTGGATCTGGATGTTCTCCGCCGCAGCCTTCCGGTACGCCTCGGAGGCAACCGCCTTCGCGAGCGAGGCCAGGGCCGGTAGATCGTCGTCGCCCTCGTCGACCGCCGCCGCCGCGTAGTAGGCGGCCGACTTCGCGAGCTCGACCTCGAGCAACAGGTCGGCGCACTTGTGTTTGATGGCCTGGAACGAACCGATCGGGCGGCCGAACTGCACGCGAGTCTTCGCGTATTCGACCGCCGACTCGAGCACTCTCTGCGCGCCGCCGACCATCTCGCTGGCCAGTGCGATGGCGGCGAGGTCGAGCGTCTTCGCGAGGGCGGGTGCCCCTTCGCCGAGGTTGCCCAACAGCTCGGCGCGCACGCCCGTGAACTCGAGACGCGCCTGCTTGCGGGTTGCATCGATCGTGGAGAGCAGGCGACGTTCGAGCCCCGGCGCGTCACCCGGGACGGTGAAGAAGGACAGACCCGCTTCGCCGCTGGTGCCGGGGCTTCGGGCGACGACGACGATCAGGTTGGCGGTGTGGCCATCGAGCACGTAGGTCTTCACACCGTCGAGCTCGAAGCCGCCGCTCTTCTCGGTAGCGGTCAGAGCGATGCCCGAGGAGTCCCAGCATCCGCTCGGCTCGCAGACAGCGAGCGTCGCGATCGTTTCTCCCGACGCGAGCCCCGGTAGGAGCTCCTTCTTGCGCGTCTCGGTGGCCGCGCACAGGATCGCGTTGGAGGCGAGTGCGATCGACGCGAAATACGGCGCGCACAGCAGCGCCCGACCCATCTCCTCGATGGCAATCCCGAGCTCCGCAAACCCGAAGCCCTGTCCGCCATACTCCTCGGGGATGTGGACCGCGGGCAGGGCGAGCTCTTCGCTGAGCTGCCGCCAGAGCGCGCGGTCGTAGCCGTCCGCGGTCTCCATGAGGCGGCGCACCTCGGTGGCCGGCGAGTTCACTTCGAGGAACTGCCGGACCACCCGGCGGAACTCCTCCTGCTCGTCGCTGAAGCTGAACTTCAAGGCAACTGCCTCCGCGCTGGAAACCAGCGACCGGACCGACACCGCGATCGATGGGAGACCAATTACGCACCGAGACCCGATCGATGTCAAGCTGCCCTGTCTGGTTCTCGCACCTCCCCCTTCTTCCCGGTCGAGGACGATCGGAAGGCGACGCTCGACGTCGGCGACAACGCGAAGGCGAACGAACATCTGGATCGCCGGATGGATCTCGAGATCGCAATCGCGGCACATTGCAGCGCTCGACCGGGCGACAGAGATTGGTTCGCTACATCAGCAGCGCGACGGCGCCACTGCCCGTCGACCCGGTTCGAAGTCGTTGCTCGGCTCTTCCGAGGCTCCGAGAGCGGCTCGGCTGGCGGACGTTCCCGAGCATCGACCGCGTGAGACGGCGCGCGGAGAGCAGGGGTGGCAACCGAAGTTCGGATTCGGGGAGGTTCTACGGAGGCTGGCCGAAACCAGGAGCTGCACAGCAGGTTGGCCCAGGAGGTCGTAAGCAAGGGGCACCACGACCGAGCTTCCGCGACGGCCCCTACCTGGGGTAGACCGCAGGGGCGATGTCCAGGTCTCGTGTCAAAGGTGGCGGGAGTTCAGCTCCCAGCTCGACTTGACTCGAGTCCAACAAAAACTAGACTCCAGTCTAATGGCGATCCAGGCAGCCCGTCGGACCACATCAAGCGGCGACTCTCGGACGAGGATCCTCGACGCAGCTCGGGCCCTGTTCGGGGAGCACGGATCTGCCGACGTCACCATGGCCGAGGTGGCCGAGCAGGCGGGGGTCTCGCGCGCGACGGTCTTCAACCACTTCGGCTCGAAGCACGCGCTCGTCGAAGCCGTGACCGAGGGTGTGTACGAGGGCTACGAGGCAATCCTCGAGAACGCCCTGGCCGACCGCGACACACCCGTGCCGGTACTGGTCCGCGCGCTCTTCGAGCTCATGGGCCGTGGGATCGAGGCCGACCGACGCTTCTACCGGACGGTCTTTCGTGAGGTCGCGCGCGTCAACCTGGGTCTCGAGGAAGGCGGCGTGGCACAGCGCGCGCACCAGCGCGCGGTGGACCGTCTGACCCACCTGCTCACGCGAGGGCAGGCACGCGGCGAGCTCTACTCCGCCCTGAATCCCGGAGACCTCGCAACCGCCTTCGACAGTCTGGTCTTCGGAACCATTACCCACTGGCTCTACGACCACGCCTCCGAGCCTCTCACCGAACGCATGCAAGCGGCTGCGGAAGTGTTCCTCGGCCCCGTCGCGACGGAGCAGATGGACACCTGGCACGGACCCGACCCCGACCTCTGGAGGGCCGGCGACCCGCGCTTCCTGACTTCACCCGGACGCAGAGAAACATGACGACCGAGACCCACGGCCTGCACCTCGACATCACGCCTCGGGGCGCGCGTCGGAAGCGGCACTGGCGCCGCGCGCTGCGCGCCCTGCGGGAGCTACTTCGCTATCCCGACCGCACCTACCTCGCGTTCGAAATCTCTGAGGCCCTGGACCCGGAGCTGCAGGAACGATCGCTCGCCCGTCTGCTCGCGCATGCGGAGGGCCGTCGCGTCTACGCCGAGCGTCCGTCACTCCAGGCGGCACTCTCCGACCTGGACGCGCTGCAGCGGATGCCTGAAGGCAGCTTTGGGCGCGCTTACCTCGCACACCTCGAACGTCACGGTCTCGACCCGGGCAAGCTCGTCGACCTGGGACGCAACGCGAACGACGCCAACGAGGACGACCCCGACCTCCGCTGGATGGCGGAGCGCTCGCAGATGACCCACGACCTGTGGCACGTCCTCAGCGGCTACGGCGCCGACCAGCTCGGAGAGGCCACACTGCTGCTCTTCAGCCTGGCTCAGGCCGGCGGACGGGCGAACCTGATCCTCTCGTTCGGTGCGAGTCTGCGAGCCACTCGCGAGAAGGGTCTTCGTTGGATTCCATACGCCTGGACGGCGTGGCGTCGAGGCCGCCGGGCGACCTGCCTGAACGCGATGCCCTACGAGAAGCTGCTGCCCTTGCCCCTTGACGAGGTTCGGAAGGCGGCGGGCCTCGAGGATCCCGAACACGCGCACCCCGGCGGCGTCGTGCGTGGAGATCCGATTCCCGGCGACGCCTGAGTCAATGCTCAGATAGTCTTCGCGCTCGCGCGCAGCGCGACGATTGTCCGAGGCGCGCGCCGGGCGAAGCGGAAGACTCTCGAACGATCAGGCGTGGGGTGAGCTGGCGAGCGCTGACGCGAGCTCGGCGCGCCGCGTGACCGATAGGCAGGCGCGCACGAGCGTCGGCGCGAACTCGCCTGGCGCGACGCAGGCGTCGTGGTCGCCTGCGAGCTCGAAGACCTCGGCCCCCGGTATGGAGGCGGCGAGCTTGCGCTGGCGTGGGGCGGGCACGAGCTCGTCGAGCGCGGTGACAACCACGGCCGTCGGCACGCCCACCTCGCCGATCCAATCCTGCGAGGCAAAGCCAGTCACCGCCTGCGCGGCCTGGATGATCGTGGCAGGGTCGTGGCCGAGCAGCTCGGCGAGTACGCGATCCCGCAGCTCGGGGTGCTCGATGCTTTGCAGCATGCGGTGCGTCGCCTGGCGATGCACCAGCGCCGGTACCATCCGAACGGCCGCCGCCGCGATTGGGAAGGTCGCCCGCGCGAAACGGGCCACGCCACGACGCGCGAAGTGACGGGCCGTCGCGCAGAGCACGAGGCCGCTCACGCGTTCCGGGTGACGCCGCCAGGTGAGCGCGGCGATCGGGCCGCCCATCGAGTAACCCACCGCGATGAAGCGCTTCACGCCCAGGGCCTCCGCCGCGGTGACGGCGTCGTCCGCGCACTGCTCGAGACGAAAGCGTCGCGTGCGAAGGCCGCGTCCATGCCCCCGGTGGTCGAGGCTCAGCACGCGGAAGTGCTGCGAGAGCGCGCCGTAGCAGCGCCCCCAGTTGAGGGCTGCGGTGGCGCCGAGGCCGTGCAGGAGCATCAGCACCGGCGCGCCTTCCGGGCCCGCATGCTCACGCACGACAGTGTCGCCGTGACCGGCAACCTCGATCGTGTGCTCCGTCTGCAGCGCCAACGGTCTCGCCACGTCCATTCCTCCAGCACTCCAACAATAACCCTGCTCTCGCCAGGAGAAATGTCAATCTCGAGCCGGCTGGCCCTCGACCCCACGGCCAACGCTCGAGGCCCGCCCCGGGGGCGAGCAGCGCTTTCAGCGAGGCGCTGAGGTGCCAGACGCGTATGGCTCGACGCGGGTCGTCTTCACGAGCTCACCGCCCGCGAAACGATGGTTGACGAAGATTCCGTTGTAGACGGCCGTCGTGGAGATGTCCCAGGCGTTGCCGCTGCGGTGATCGATCGCCTCCAGTTCTTCGCCGGGTAGCGCTTTCACCAGCTCGAGCCGGGTCCCGTGGATCTCGCTCCGCTGTGCGCTGGTGAGCGGTCGGAAGCTGCGCGTCGTACTGAGCATGCGCCCCGCGTAGGTCTTTTCTGCGAAGGAAGGAGAGACACCCGTAATTTGATAAGTCGCGCCCAGATAGGGGATGAACGTGACGGTGGCTGCGATCCCACCCCGGCGACCGCCCGCCTTCAGCCGGACCCGCCAGGCGTCGAGCCCGCCGATCACAACCGGTCTGGAGTCCGTCACCTCCACCGGAGAATCCTCGTTCGCCTTCAGAATAAAGGCCGCCGCCACCTCCTGGGGATCTCCCTCGGGCTGGTCGGCCGTCAGGTAGATCATGGCATCGCGTTTCGACGACATGGCGCCCACGGCCTGAGCCGAATTCGTGACGCGCCAACCCGGCGGGAACCGGAGTTGAAAATCCAGATCGGGATGCAGGAAGCGGTCGCCGTCGAACACGCCTGCCTCGGGCCGCGGGCCCACCGGCAGTCCGTCGATGCGAAGAAGGTACGAGGTCCTTGTGTCGCCCAGCTCGGGGGCGGGTTTTCGGCGGATTTCGTGCGAGCGTGCCGCATTGACTGCTGCGCGCTCGGACGCGCCCGGATGGGTGTCGAAAAAAGTCGCCTGTCGCACGTGGCCGACGCGAAGCCGCTCCATCTGACCGAGGCTGGCGAGAAAAGTCGACATGCCCATAGGGTCGTAGCCCGCCGCCGCCGCAAGAATCTGGCCGCCGCGATCGGCGTCACGCTCCATGTCCCGCCCATAACCCGCCATATTCGCGGCGCGCGTCCACGGCATGGCGAACGGGCCCTGCCCGACCAGGGCCTGTCGCATCGCCGCGTGTCGGTGCGCCGCGTGCGTGATCTCGTGGCCGAGGATATTGGCGAGTTCATCCTCGTTTTGGATGAGCGCGAGCAGTCCACGAGAGACGAAGATGTATCCGCCGGGCAACGCAAACGCGTTGGGTTCGAACTGGTCGACGATCTTGAACTGGTATTGGAAATTCCTGCGAGGGACGCCGCGCAGGAGCTTGTGTCCGATTTCGCTCACGTAGGCTTCGAGCTTTGGGTCGTCGTATACGCCCACCTGGGCAGCCACAGCACCGGATGCCTCTTTGCCGACACGCGCGTCATCTTTTTCAGTGAGCAGAATCGTGGGCTTTCCGCGCCCCCCGGATTTGGGAGAACTAGAGCACGCGGCAGAGGCCAACACCGCAGCCCAGCCGAGAACAGAGAGTGCGGCGACGATTCGGCGGGGAAACATGGGCGGTCAGGGAAGCTCGGATATCCAGGAACCGTCGGAGAACCACTTCGCCTTGAACTGGGTAAGGAGGCCCGTGTTCTCGAGCGTGGTCAGGTAGTTCTCGATGAGGTTCACGAGCAGCGGATCATCGGCCGGCAGCGCGATGCCGAGCGGCTCGATGGTAAACGGCTGAATCAAGGTCGAGAGACCCGCCTCCGGATACTGCAGCACGGCGAGCTGACAGATCGGGAAGTCCGCGATCATCGCCTCGACCTCGTCATCGAGGACCATCTGCACGGCCGATCGGTAGTCCCGCGTCGAGATCAGCTTGGCCCGTGGTAGCACGCCGCGAACGAACGCCTCGCTGGTGGAGCCGGCGAGGGCCGCGTAGGTACGGGCCGGATCATCGAGCTTCGTCGCGCTGTCGACGTTGGCAATCGTCTCCGACTTGGTGAGCACGGACTTTCCGGAGATGAAGTACGGGCCGACGAACGCGACGCGGGCGTTGCGTTCGGGGGTGATCGTCATGCCCGAGATCACGAGATCCACGTCTCCCTGCTCAAGAGCGGGGAGAAGCTCGGCGAACGGCTTGACGACGAAGTTCGTCTTCAGGCCCATCGACTGGGCGAGCGCGTTCATCAGGTCGACCTCGAGGCCGATAATCTCCCCCGCCTTGTTCGCCATGTTGAGGGGAGGTTGGTCGCCCGACAGGCCGACTCGCAGCTCGCTGCTGTCTAGAATCCGTTGGAGACGAGTCGGGGGGGACGGGTCGCGACTGCCCCCCGTCGTGGGCGATGCACACGCGGCCAGAGCGAGCGCGAGGAGGGCGACGAGGGAAATACGATGAGGTCGCATGCTGTGGGAGACTCCTATCGTTGCGATCGGTCGGAGCGCCGATGTAGCAGGCGCGAGCAAGGCCCGCTAGAGCCGGCCGTATCAGCTCATCCTGAGCGAATGAGGGGGGCCGGTGCGGCGCGATATCGGCTAGCTTCCGCATCATGCTCGGGGCGGACCGGCATCACCGATCGAAGCGGTTGGTCTGGCCGGTCATCCTGATTGCGGCGCTCGCTGTAGGCTGCGCGTCGCTGCGGCCCGCGAACGTGCCGCTCGAGCGGATCGACCTGGAGAAGGGCTATCGCCCCGAGACGTTCATCCAGCAGCGATCCACCGGCGAGATCGTGTTCCTGCTCGCCTTCTCCGGCGGAGGCACGCGCGCCGCCGCCCTCGCGTACGGCGTGTTGCTCGAGCTTCGCGACACCGTCGTCACGCTCGATGGAAAGCAAGTTCGGCTGCTGGACGAAGTCGACTCGATCTCTTCGGTGTCCGGCGGGAGCTTCACCGCCGCCTACTACGGGCTGTTCGGAGACCGCATCTTCGAGGATTTCGAAGAGCGTTTTCTCAAGCGCAACGTGGAGCGCGACCTGCTGCTGCGAATCCTGCAACCCCAGAATTTTTTTCGACTGATCTTTCCGTTCTTCGACCGCACCGAGCTAACGATCGACTACTACGACGAACAGATCTTCGACGGCGCGAGCTTTGCGGACCTCGAGAAGTCCGACGGCCCTGTGATCCAGATCAACTCCACAGACCTTTCGGCCGGGGTGAAGTTCACCTTCATCCAGCCGCAGTTCGACCTGCTGTGCTCCGACCTCTCACCACTGGAGATCGCCCGGGCGGTTACCGCTTCGTCCGCCGTTCCTGTGGTGTTCCCCGCGATCGCGCTGAAGAATTACGCGGGACAGTGCGACTACCAGAAACCCGAGTGGTTCGTCGAATCGCTCGCGAGCCGGGAGACCTCGCCTCGCCGGTACCACGTCGCTTCTGAAATGGAGAAATACATCGGCGAAGGACGCACCGACTACCTGCATCTGGTCGACGGAGGGATCGCAGACAACCTCGGCGTGCGCGGCCCTCTCGACAGCGTCATGGAGGCGGGTGGAATGTGGACGCGGCTCGAGGCCGCCGCTACGAAGAATCCCCGCTCGATGGTCTTCATCGTCGTCGACTCATCGACGAACCCGAAGGAATCCTTCATGTCGCTGCCCGGGGCGCCCTCGATTGCGGCCATGCTCGGCTCGGTGACCAACACCCAACTCCATCGTTACAATTTCGAGACGAAGGCGCTGCTGATGGAGAAGATGGAAGATTGGGCGAAAGAAATGGCCGCGCACGGGGTGCCGATAACATCCCACTTCGTCGACCTCGCAGAGTACGGAATCTCCGACCCCGCTGAGCGCAAGTTCTTCGACTCAGTTCCCACCGCCCTCACACTCGACGCAGAGACCGTCGATCGCCTGATTGCCCTCGGCCGCAAGCTGCTGCGCGACTCAGAGGAGTTCCAGAGCCTGCTGGCCGAACTGGAAGACTGACCCGAGACGCCATCTCCTTCAGTCCCCTAGAACGCTGCCAGTCGATCAGCTAAGAAGCCATAGGCTTTGCTCGTAGGGGAGATCGAACGATGCAGATTAGGTTGTGTAGGTTGACAGCGATATCGGTCATAGCGGTTTTTGCTGTACTTGTCGCGTCGTACGCCAGAGCACAGGAATGGGACGCCAACGAGAAACTCCTCTCCGACATCTACACCAGGAAGGTCTACTCACCCTATGCGGGTCGCACCTTTCCGGAACGACCGCTCTGGGGCGATTCGCATCTGCACACATCCTTGTCATTTGATGCCGGTGCTTTCGGCAACCGTCTCGACGCTCGCGCCGCCTACCGCTTTGCCCGTGGAGAGGAGGTCATTTCATCTACAGGTCGATCCGTGCGGCTGGGTCGTCCACTCGACTGGCTGGCAATCACGGATCATTCAGACGGCATGGGGCTTACCAATGACGCTCTCGCCGCGTCGCCGTTTGTAACGAACTACGAGCAAGGCGCGCGCTGGTCCAAGGGTTTTCGAGCCGGCGGCCAGGAAGCGGTGAACGCCACCCTCGACATGATCCAGACCTTCTCGCAAGCCAAGATGGACCCCGAGATGTTCGCCAACTATTCCCCCGGTTCCAGGCGCTTCGCCACCCTCTGGGATCAGGTAATCAAGAACGCGGAGGACTTCAACGATCCGGGTGAATTCACGGCGTTCATCGCCTTCGAGTGGACCTCGCTCGTCAAGGGTGCAAACATGCACAGGAACGTAATCTTCCGCGACAATGGAGACCGGACGCAGCTGGTCGTGCCTTACACGACGACCCCGCCGATGGGCAGCCCGGACCCACTCGACCTCTTCAAGTACCTGGAGTATTACGAGGCGAAAACCAACGGCGCGGTCATGACGCTCGCCCACAACGGCAACCTGTCGAACGGCGTCATGTTTCCGGTCGATCGCCAGTACTCGGGCAAACGCATCAACAAATTCTATGTGGAGCAGCGCGCCAAATGGGAGCGCATCTACGAGATTACCCAGATCAAGGGCGATGGCGAAGCGCATCCCTTTCTTTCGCCGGACGACGAGTTTGCCGACTACGGGACCTGGGATGTCGGCAACCTGGACGTCTCCGAAGCCAAGACGGACGACATGCTCCAGTACGAGTATGCGCGCGAAGCGCTGAAGAACGGATTGGCGCTGGAAGCGAAACTGGGAACCAATCCGTATAAGTTCGGTTTCACCGGCGCCACCGACAGCCACACCTCTCTGTCAACGGCGGAGGAAGGAAACTTCTTCGGGAAGCATGCTGGGTACGAGCCCTCGCCAGAACGTTTGACACATGCGTTCATGAAGACCGAGCACGGCGAGATCTTCAGCTGGCAACAGCTCGCTTCTGGCCTTACCGCGGTCTGGGCACATGAAAACACGCGGGATTCCATCTTCGATGCGATGGATCGCAAGGAGATCTATGCGACCACCGGTCCCCGCATGAGCGTGCGCTTCTTTGGTGGCTGGACCTACACCGTCGCCGACGTTGCAAGCCGGGAGCCGAGTCTTCGGGGTTATGAGAAAGGGGTGCCGATGGGTGCAGACTTGTTACCACCACCCGAAGGGTCCAAATCTCCAACCTTCATGGTGTTTGCGCTTCGTGATGTGATTGGCGCGAATCTCGACCGAATCCAGATCATCAAGGGCTGGCTCGATGGCGATGGGTTGACGCATGAAAAGGTCTATGACGTAGCTTGGTCAGACGACCGGAAGCCCGATGCCGACGGGAAGCTGCCTGCGGTGGGCAATACGGTTCACGTCGCCTCAGCCACCTGGGAAAACAGCATTGGTGCATCGGAGCTTGGAACGGTCTGGACCGATCCGGATTTCGATCCCGCAGAAAGCGCCTTCTACTATGCGCGCGTCTTGGAAATTCCCACTCCGCCCTGGTATGTCTATGACGGATTCCGAATGGGTTCAGAAATTCCCAAGGATGCTCCCAAGACCCAGCAGGAACGCGCCTATA
>CAXMOC010000139.1:0-18934 GCA_964194865.1 uncultured Opitutales bacterium
GGGCGGACTGGCCGCGCAGCGTGAGGCGCAAGCGGGGTCGGTCGAGCAGCAGCACGCCGAGTGGCTCGATCCGCTCGAGCGCTTCGGGCGCCAGCTCCGCGGATCCGGCCGTCATCGGGATGGCTTCGAGCGTCGCGGGCCCGCCGCCCTCCGGCAGCAGAGCGCCGACGAGCTGGAACGGCGAGCTGAGCGCTCCGACGATCGCGGCCTTCATCGCGCTGCGCACGACTGCGCCCAAGCCGATGTCCAGCCCCTCGGTGTCGAAGGCCAGCGGCACGGAAAGGGCGATGTCGCCCGCGCGATCGCGCAGCAACGCGAGTGCCATGTCGAGCGAGATCCCGAATGTGGAGGTGAAGGCTCCCGGGCTGGTGGAATCGAGCCGGAGGTCGTGAAGGCTGAGCTCGTTCTGGGTCTGGTAGCGCTCTCCCTTCAGGCGAATCCTCGAGTCCAGCGAGGTTTTCCCGCCGCGGACACGCCAGCCGGCGTCGCGCGCAAAGGCGTCGTAGCTGACGAGGTCGAGTCCCCGCAGCGTGAAGCGAAGGCTGCCGCCCCCGTCCGGCAGAGCGCCCTCGAGCGCGAACGTTCCGCTTTGCTGGATGCGGCCGCGGATGTTGATCCGATTCGCGGCGACCGGTTCGGTCGTGAGCCCCGAGGCTTCGACGCGCAAGTCCTGGATCCGGGTTTCGTGAGTCGGGGAAACCGAGCGATCCACGAAGAGCAGCTGGCCATCGGTAATTTCGAGTGCCTCGACCGCGATGATGGGCGCGTTGCTCGGCGCCTCGGTTGAATCGGGATCATCAGGCGTGGCGACATCTTCATTGGCAGTCACTTCGACACCCTCGGTACCTGCCGCCGGTTCGCTATCTGCCGCAGGATCCGCGCTGTCGACGCCAGCAAGCAGTCTCAAGAGGCGATCCAGAGAGTCGGGGGGGTTGGTGAATACGATCTGGGGAGCCTGTAGCGAGATATTCGAGATGTCGAAGCGCCGCGGGCTCGATGGCTCGAGCGGGTAGTTGCCTTCGCGCAGCTCGAGCTCGATGCGATCCCACTCGAGCGCGAGCTCGCCGGTCTCGGGGTCCTTGAAGGAGAGATCGGTGACGCTGGCCGTTCCACTCGTGGTGAGGCCGGCCGGCTCCTCACCGTCTACAGATCGGAAGACCACGTCGAAATCGCCCGACGCGTTACACGAGGCGAGCCATGGAACGATCTCCGGGTTGCTGATCAACAGGAAGGGCGGAACGCGCAGCGCGTTCCAGCGGAACTGGCCCCGGTAGAACAGCGGGAAGAGCCCGAGCTGGCCGGCCAGCGAAATCTGGCCTTCGCCCAGGCGAAGTTCCAGATCCAGCGGGAAGACATGGCCCGGCGCCGTTCCCGCGTCGGTGACCTCCAGCCGGATGGCCGCTTCGATTGGGCCTTGGGGGGTGCGAATCTGAAAGCCGCCACTGTTCAAGGCGAGGTGTCTCAGCCGAAGCGAGGGCGGCGCGGTGTCGGCCGCCGGACTCGAATCTCCGTCAGCGGCAGTTCCACTGCCCAGGGCGAGAAGCCAGTCGCGGTCGATGTCGAGGTCGGGTTGCTCGAGCGAGATGTCATCGAGCCCGATTCCCTCCGGACCCAACAACAACCCGTCGATGGCGAACTGGTCAGCCTTGAAGCTCGCTACCTCGGCGTCCATCGCCAGATTGTGCAAAGCCAGGTCGGGTGCGTTGAGCTCCAGGCGATCGAGGGCGAATTCCCAATCGTTGCCTGACTGCGGCGCGGTCATTTCGTCCGCTTCTCGATCGGTCTTGCCGCTCGGTGTCTTCTCGACCGGCGCTTCAGGAGCGTGCGTCGTGGCATGGTCCGACTGCTCGGGCGGTAAAGCCGGCTCGGCCGCGGACTCATCGGCAGGAGATTCCGGTGGAGTGGGTAGAACGAAGCTTCCGTCCGTTCGCTGTGCCACCCGGACGCGCAGGTCGTCGAGTCGAATGAGTCGGACGTGCACACGGCCGCGGAAGAGTGGAAGCCACTCGAACTCCACGTTCATGGCGCCGAGCCGCACCAAGGCCTGCTCCAGATCGATCGGAGCTTCGCTGGCCACGTCCGTCGGTGCGGCGAGCCGAAGCTGCTCGATGTCAATCTCGCCGGCGATCAGCCCGAGATCAATGTTGCCCACCTCGACGCGCGCTCCGGCCTCTCTAGCGGCTAGCCATGGGATGGCCCACTCGAGTGCCAAGGGCAGGATCGCTCGGAGCGCAATGATCGCGAAGCCGCTCGCAAGCGCGATCGACTGCCAGCGCCGGATCTTGGGGGATCCGTTGTCGCTCTTGGGCAACGCCTGAGAGCGTCCATCCGGGCTGGAGTTGGGCAGGGGGGGCTCCTCGGTCGCCGCTAGAGACTAGCTCTTCGCCAATCCTCCGTCGGAAAAGCCGCCGATCGATTGGATCCCGCCGGAACTCCCGCGTTCGAACCGGCGCGGTCACGCGGCCGGCGTTATCGTCTGGCACTTCGATCGGAGGTCCGCGCATGCGTGTTGCGGGATTGGCCCTAGCTCTGGCTGCCGTACTCTGCACCGCTGTCGGCTGTGCTTCCACCAAAGAGGAGCGCTGGAGGCGCGTCGATGGTTCGGCTCTCAACCCTGAACAGCTCAGGGACGACCAGCTGGATTGCATGAATCGAATTGGGCCGCCCGCACCTCAGAGCTCCAATCCAATGAGCGCGACTCGCAACCAGATGATCGACTGCATGCGCATGAAGGGGTGGACGAAGAGCTAGCCCCGCCCCTTCCGCGCCGATCGCAGGCTCCGGCGACGGCGCGTTCGCCCATTCCGCGAGAGCTGGTAGGAGATCGCCGTGGCCGAGCGCATCGAGTTCAGCTTCGACTTCGGCAGCCCAAACGCCTATCTCGCGCACCTCGTCATTCCCGCGATCGAGGAACGCACCGGCGAGAAGTTCGTCTACGTGCCGGTGCTGCTCGGCGGAATCTTCAAAGCCACCAACAATGTCTCGCCCGCGGTATCGCTGCGGGGCATCTCGAACAAGGGCGAGTACCAGGCCCTCGAGACGAGGCGCTTCCTTGCGAAGCACGACATCACCTCCTTTCGGCCCAACCCGCACTTTCCCGTCAACACGTTGCAGTTGATGCGAGGCGCGATCGTCGCGCGCAACGAGGGTTGCTTCGAGCGTTACGTGGACGAGGTGTTTCGCCACATGTGGAGCGAGCCCAAGAAAATGGACGATCCCGAGGTGATTCGCGCTGCGCTCACGGAATCGGGTCTGCCTGAAGAGGCGATCCTCGAGGGAATCCAAGATCCGGACGTGAAGCGGCAGTTGATCGCCAACACCGAGGATGCCGTGCGGCGTGGGGTCTTCGGTTCTCCGAGCTTCTTCGTCGGCGAAGAGTTGTTCTTCGGCAAGGATCGGCTCGCCGAGGTTGAAGCGGAGATCGTCGCCGGGTCGTCCGTCTAGGCTTGATCGGTTGGCGCGGCGGAGGGGTTGAGCGCGTCTCCGACGCCAGCCGGTATGGGTCTGCGAGCAGGGATCGGGGGTAGAATGCGGCCGCAGGCGGCCGCGTAATTCTGATGAAGCGATTCCTACTCCTATGCCTTCTCGTGAGCCTGGCGGCCGGTACGGCGTCCACCGCGTTCTGGCTGACCGAGAGGGACGTCAGCATTTTCGATCCCTCCAACGCGAGGCTCTATCTCGGAATCGTGTTGGTGCTGGTGCTTCTGAGCTCCTGCAACCTGGCGATCCGCTGGCTTCGCTGGCACTTCATCACGCGTCGGTTCGTGAGCACGCTGCCGACTCGGACCAGCTTGCATATCTACCTGGGAACTCTCGCTGCCTTCGCCACTCCGCTCTATGCGGGTGAGATGATCCGAACCGCGCTGGCTGCACGCCGTGACCCCAGTGCTCGCGGCATCGTGTTCCAGGTCTGGTTCGTGGAGCGCTTGACCGACGCCGTTGCGCTGGGCTCGATACTGCTGGCGGCGCGGAGCCAGTGGCTCGGTCTGCTGGCGATGGTCTCCGCGATTGGACTCGTGCTGGTCAGTCTTCGTACGGCCATCGACAACCGAGTGGTGAAGGTATTGATCCGACCCCTCAATCTCTTCGCACTCTCGGTTAGCTCCATCCTGGCGTGGGGATTGGCCTCCGTGGGCCTGTGGACGACGTTTCAGCTTCTGTCCGTCGACATCACGCTGGGTCAAGGTGCGGACGTGTTCGCCTCGGGCACGTTCCTGGGTGCGCTCTCGCTGATCCCCCTCGGTAGCGGCGTCACTTCATCGAGCATGATTCTGCGACTGGAGGCGCTTGGTATATCGGAGTCAACCGCGCTGGTCGGTGTGGCACTGATTCGCCTGGGCACCACTGGCTACTCGTTAGGCTTCGGCGTCGCGGCATTCGCGCGTTGGCACCGGGAGCTGGTCTCGTACACCCCAATGGATGCGCCGCAGTCTCACTTCGACGAGCTGGCGGAGGACTACGGCGAGGAGATCCCCGAGCACGTGCGTGCGCGACTGGTCGATCGCAAGATTGAGGTGCTTTCTGAATGGCTGGCTTCCGATGGGAAGGGCGAGCATCGAGCCGGCCTCGAGGTCGGCTGTGGTCACGCGTGGTACGCGGCCGAAATGGCGAGGCGTGGCCACCAGATGACTGTCTGTGATCTCTCCGAAGGCCAATTGCGAGAAGCCCGCAAGCATCTCGAACGCCAGGGGGTCTGGGCAGAGCTCTCCGTGGGGAGTGCCTCGCACCTACCCTACGCGTCCGCCAGCTTCGAATTCGCGTACGCGATCAATGTCCTCCATCACATCGCACAACCCGAGGACCGGACGCGTGCCTTCGCCGAGATGGTGCGGGTCCTGAAGCCCGGAGGCGCCTTCTACTTGATGGAGATGAATACCATCAACCCGCTCTTCGCCTTCTATATGGGGTACGTGTTCCCACTCGTGCGCAAGATCGACGACGGCACCGAAGCATGGATCCGCCCAACTGCACTGCCCCAGGTGGAAGGCGCAGAGTGGGATCCCAACGTGGAGTTTCTCACCTTCCTGCCCGACTTCATTCCGCGTGGGCTGCTCGGTCGACTCGAGGGCATCGAGGCCTGGCTGGAGCAGTCACGCTGGCGAGGCATGAGCGCACACTACGTCGCGCGGCTGATCAAGAAAGGCTGATCGCCTGCCATCCAGGCCCTTCCCCCGTGGAGTACACGTTCTTCTAGGTGCCGCGCAACGGGAAATCAGGCTGTCCGTCGGATCCGGCAGCTGGCGCGCTCGCGCTAGTAGCCACGCCTCCGAGCCGATCAGATTACTTCCTTCTCACGCAGCTCCGAGATGCGCTCCCAGTCGTAGCCGAGCAGGTCAAGCAGGATCTCCTCGGTGTGCTGGCCGAACTCCGGGGCGGGAGTGCGAACCTGCCCAGGGGTCTCGCTGAGTGCGACGGGCATTCCCTGCACTTTGATCGGCCCGTGGTTCGGGTGATCGAAATCGATCACATAGTCGTTGGCCTGCACCTGCGGGTCGTCGGGAAGCTCGGCGACGCTATTGACCACGGTCAGGATGAAATCGCCGGGGCTGCGCGCGAAAATCTCGATCCACTCGTCGCGCTGGCGGGTCGCGAAGGTCTCGTCGAGTGCGGCCACACACGCTTCGGCATTCTTGGCGCGGGTCAGCATGTCGGCGAAGCGCTCGTCCTCAACCAGCTCGGGTCGGTCCATGGCGCGGCAGAAATCGGCCCAATAGCGGTCGGCCTGAAGCATTCCGAGACACAGCCAGCGGTCATCCTGGCAGCGGTAATGATTCCAAAGAGGGTTCCCCGCCTGACTGCGATGCTGGCGAAACATCGGAAAGCCCATCATCAGCCGGCACGACACACTCAGGCCCTGGAGCCACATCATGCTGCTCAAGTGCGACGCGTTGACTTCCTGACCCACCCCAAAACGCTCGCGCGCCATCAGCGCGGCGAGTATCCCATAGGCGAGAATCACGGCGCCCATCTGATCCGCCACGCCACCGGTGATCGCGAGCGGGGGCATGTCGGGCTCGCCGGCTGCCAGCATGATGCCCGAGCGGGCGAGGCCGAGCTGATCGAAGGAAGGCTCGGCGCTGTCGGGGCCTTCGGGCCCGTAACCGGTGGCACTGGCGTAGATCAGTTTCTCGTTGTGCTCTCGGAGGGTCGCGTAATCGAGGCCGAGTCTGCCGGCCACGCCCTTGCGGAAGTTCTGCACGAAGACGTCCGACTGGGCAACGAGTGCGTAGACGATCTCTCGCGCCTCGGGGCGCTTCAGGTCCAGCGTCAAGCTCTTCTTGTTGCGGTTGTTGGCTTCGAAGTAGAAGTTGGGACGATCGCCTAGATCCACACCGCTCATCCGGATCACGCCGCGGCCCGGGTCTCCTCCCTGTCGTTCTTCGATCTTGATGACCTCGGCGCCCAGGTCTCCCAGCATGGCGGTGCTGACCGGGCCCTGCTGCCAGATCGTCCAGTCGATGATTCGGATGCCCTCGAGCGGCATGGTCATGGCGATTCTCCTGCGTTGGGCATGGTTCGGTTACTGAAGATAGTTGCCGCCCGACAAGCGCACCGCTTTGGGATCGGTGCGCACGTGGACCAGTGCGACGCGGTCTGCGGCGAGCGCGCGATCGAGGGCAGGGCGGATCTCGTCGGGCGCTTCGACGTACTCTGCATGGCCGTCGACCATCTCGATCATCTTCTCGTACCGGGCGGGCAGCAGGCTCGCGATGGCGGGTGCCCCGGCCGGCAGCATGTGGTCCTGGATCAGGTGTCCTGCAATTCCCTGATTGTTCGAAACCACGAAGACCACCTTGGCACCGACGCGGGCGGCGGTCTCCACCTCCATTGCGGCCGCACCGAACGCGTAGTCGCCCACCAGCGCGACACTCGGTAGCTCTGGCCGCGCCAGCTTGGCGCCGATCGCGTAGGGAACTCCTGTGCCCATGCAGCCGGTGGTGCCCGCGTTCAACCGCGCGCCCGATCGGTAGCTTGGCAAGATCGCCCGGGCGATGCCCATGATCGTCTCGCCATCGACCGAGATGCAGCTGTCTCGGGGCAGGGCGTCGCGCAGCTCGCGGACCAATCGATAGGGGTTGATCGGCACGTCTTCGAGCGACATCGCGCGCGCAAGCGCCGCCTCGTTCTTTTCCCGCTGCGCCTTCAGGTCGGCTTGCCAGCTCGGGCGGGCGGAAAGGGTGCGCCCATCAAGTGTGTCGGCGAGCTGCTCCGCCGCTACCGCAGCATCGGCTACCACTCCGAGCTCGATGGGAGCGGCGCTGTACAGCTCCTCGGCTTCGATATCGATCTGTGCGATGCGGACTCCATCCGCGTAGCGCGGCGGGCGCCCGAAGCCGAAGATCCAGTTGAAGCGGCCGCCCAGCATCAAGATCGCATCGGCTCCGCCCAGTGCGGCCGAACGCGCGGCGTTGAAGAATTGCGGGTGGTCGTCGGGTACGACCCCACGAGCCATCGGAGATGCGACGTAGGGAAGGCCCAGATCGGCCAGCCGTGCCAGGCCCGGTCGCGCATCTGCCCAGGCGGCGCCCTTGCCGATCATGAGGAGCGGGCGCTCCGCCGCGGCGAGCATGTCGGCGATGCGCTCGATGGCCGCAGGGTCGGGGTATGGCCGTACGACGTCGGGCAAGTTGAGCCGCAGACCGGCGTGCTCCTCGGGAATGCGCCGCCCGACGACCTCCGCTGGAAAGTCCAGGTACACGGCCCCCGGTCGACCCTGGATCGCCTTACCCATCGCCAGGTGGAGGAGTTCGCCGATCCGTTCGGTGCGGTCGACCTGCTCCGTCCATTTGCACCCCGGGGCTGCGAATGCCAGCTGGTTGGCCTCTTGGAAACCTCCCAGCCCGCGCGTCGGCCCAGCGGTGGACCCCCCGAGGACGACCAACGGCATGGCGCTGGCGGACGCCACATGCATCGACGTCAAGGTGTTGGTCATCCCCGGTCCCGATCCGGTGACGACCACGCCCGGCTTTCGTTTCAGCCACCCCCAGGCCGAGGCCATGAAGGCGGCGGATTCCTCGTGGCGACAGCCCACCACGGTCAGCCCGGCTTCCTGGGCGCCGCGGAAGACCTCGATCATCGGGCCCGCCACCACTCCGAAGAGGGTGTCGACGCCCGCCGCTACCAGCTGCCTCGCCGCGATTGTCCCGCCGTCGATGTCTGCCATACCTATTCCTCTATCCGACGAGCCCACCCCGCCGCAACCCCTGCTTCGGGAAGTGCTCCGGTCGAGCCTCGCCCGGCTGAGACGTCGCGTTGGCAGCCGAATCGGCCCCTCAGTATGGTGGGGCGCCATGCCGGTCAAGTATTTCAGCGTCGAGGGCGTCGCAACACACGTCTACCACACCGGCCCGACGACCCTACCTCGTCTGGCTCCGGATTGGAGCACCGGGGAGGTCGTCCTCTGCCTCCACCACAGTGGCGGCAACGGCGGCAATTTCCGGGCTCTACTCGAGAAGCTGCACGGTCACCACAGCCCCGTGGCGTTCGATTTCCCGGGTCACCACCGATCCGGCTCGCTGGACAGCCTCGGATCCGTGGAGCGGATGGCGCAGTTCACGGGGGCCCTGATCGACAAGCTGGGTCTGCCGCCCGCCGTGGTGCTCGGCCACTCGATGGGCGGCTCCGTGGCACTCGAGCTGGCACTCTCGCGCCCCCAGGTCGTTCGCGCCCTGGTGCTGTGCGCCACCGCGGCCCAATATCCCGAGTCCCCGGAGTTGCTCGAGCGCTATCGGCTCATCACCGAGGGCAAGGCGCGTCGTCACTTCGACCCGTCCGCCTTTTCGAAAGCGACACCGAAGGAGATCGTCGCGGCTGGGTTTGCCGACTCCTTCAAGACCGACCCGCGCGCCGTGTATCCCAACCTGCTGGCACTGCGGCAGTGGGAGGCCGTTAGCCGCTTGGACCAGATCAGCACTCCGGCATTGGTGATCGTCGGCGAGGACGAGGACGCGACGTTCGGCGAACAGGCCGAGCTGCTGGCGACGCTGCCGAACGCGCGCAAGCTCGTGATTCCAAAGGCGGGCCACATGCTTCCCGCCGAGCAGCCAGGGCCACTTGCGGACGCCATCGTCCAGTTCCTAGAGGAATTGACTTGAGCCTCTCGGGAAGCGTTGCGATTGCTGGAGTGTACGAACACCCTCTGCGTTGGGCGCCCGACAAGACCGAGTGGCTGATCATGGCCGAGAGCGCGCGGGGCGCGCTGGCGGATTGCGGCCTCGCGCTCGACGACGTCGACGGACTCTTCAGCGCCGGGATGGCGATGGGCCCGATGGGTGTCGTCAGCCTGGCCGAGTATCTGAACCTGAAACCCCGCTACATCGACGGCACCAACATCGGGGGCTCGTCGTTCGTCGCCCACGTCAATCACGCAGCCGCGGCAATTCACGCGGGCCTCTGCGAGGTGGCGTTGATTCTCTACGGCAGCACCGCAGCCTCCAACGCCCTGGCGATCGGAACCGGTATGGGGGGAGCGGCGCGAGACGCGGCCGGCGCCTTCGTCGGACCCTACGGGATGACGACCGTCGGCAGCTACGCGCTGGTAGCCCAGCGGCACATGCATGAATACGGCACCCGTCCCGACCAGCTCGCTGAGATCGCGGTGACCATGCGGCGACACGCGTCGCTCAACCCCGACGCGAAGATGCGCAAGCCCATCACCATCGACGATGTGCTCGAGAGTCGAGTGATTTCCGAGCCGCTTCACCTGCTCGATTGTTGCATCATCAGCGATGGCGGAGGGGCTGTCGTGGTCACAAGTACCGCGCGCGCGCGCGACCTGGCGAAGCCGCCCGTCTTGCTGCAAGGCTGTGGCGAGGCCGTCTGCCACCGGGAGATCGGCGCGCCTGACCTGTTGACGATTGCAGCCCGCCAGTCCGCCGACCACGCCTTCGGCATGTCTGGCCTCAGCCGCGACGACGTCGACCTTTGCACGGTTTACGATTCCTTCACGATCACCGCGTTGGTGACGTTGGAGAACCTGGGCTTCTGCAAACCGGGCGAGGGCGGCGCGTTCGTCGAGGGTGGTCGCATCGGGCTGGGCGGAGCGCTGCCCGTCAACCCTGACGGCGGCGGTCTGTCTTCCAACCATCCGGGCATGCGCGGAATTTTCTTGGTGATCGAAGCGGTGCGGCAGCTGCGCTCGGAGTGCGAAGGCCGGCAGGTCGATGGTGCCCAGGTGGCCTGCGTTCACGGCACCGGGGGAACGCTGGGCGTCGCCCACAGCGGCGCCACACTGCTGCTCACGAGGGACTGAATTGGCTGGTGAAATCTCCTACTCGAAGCCCGTGGCCGATTGGGAAACGCGCGCGTACTGGGAAGGCAGCGGACGCCACGAACTCGTACTGCAGCGCTGCACGGACTGCGGTGTGGTGCAGTTCCGACCCCGCTCCATCTGTGCGAGCTGTCTCTCCAGCGAGATCGAAGATTTCGTCGCCAGCGGCAGGGGCTTCGTCTACTCGTTTACGGTGACCCACCAGAACCAGCACCCCGGTTTTCGCGACGCCTGCCCCTACGTGTTGGCCTACGTCCAGCTCGAGGAGGGTCCCCAACTCTTCACCCACATCGTGGGCTGCGCACCCGATCAGGTTCACATCGACATGCCCGTGGAGGTGGAGTTCGTCGATCTCGAGATCGACCCGGTGAAGGATGCGGCGAGAGGGATCGAGGGCGGCGCTGCGATACCGCGTTTCCATCCCGCATGATCCTCGATTTGCACAATCACTCGGTGATTTCAGACGATTCACGGGCCAAGGTCGAGAACTACTGTCAGTGGATCACTCGCCGCCAGATTCCCCTCGACGGCTTCGTGCTCTCGGAGCACCGACAGTTCGACGATGTTTCAGACTATCGCGCGCTCGAAGACGAGTACGGTCTGTTGATCCTGAAGGCCAGTGAGGTGGAGACCGAGTACGGCCACGTGTTGGTGTTCGGAGTCAACGCCGACTTGCGGGCTGCCTTCCCTTTCGACGACGTCAGGCTGCCCCTGGCGCGGGTCGTCGAACAGTCGGCCCGCTGTGGAGCGGTGGCGGTGCCCTGTCACCCCGGGCGCCCCCGGGTTGGAATGTGTGCCCACTTCGAGAAGCTCGGGCCCGTCGAAGGCGTGACGATCATCGAGACGCTCAACGGGGGGAGCCGCGGCGAAGAGAACGAGCGTGCCATTGAGTTCGCGAAGCGACAGGGGTTCCAGGGCGTCGGCGGCAGCGACGCCCACATCGTCAGCCATATCGGGCGCTGTGCGACTCGCTTCGAACGCGAGATCGAGAACATGGATCAACTGATCCAGGCGCTCCAGGAAGGCGACTGCGAAGCCATCTCGCTCGGTTAGTATTGTCGCGCAATTCGGCAACTCTGGAGCCCCAGTCAGTTGGAAATTCTAAGGTTGGAAGTTTTAGGGTTGGGAGGTCTAGGCGATGAGTGTCGACGTCAAAGCGCTGAAGGATGAGTTCGTCGGACATCAGTTCGACGAGGTCGAATTCGTTCCGGACGCCCGCGCCATGGCCGAGTTCGCGAGTGCCTGCGGCGAGACGGCGCCAGAGTTCGTCGACCCCAGTCATGACGATTTCAGGGCGGTGCCCAACTACACCACGCGCTACCACGGACGCCGCTCACTGCCGAAAGACTTTCCCGTCGAAATACGTACAAGCTTCGACGCCGGCAAATGCGTCGAAGTGCACGGCCCGATCCAGCCCGGTGACAAGCTCGTTGCGCGCAGCCACATCCACGATATCTACGAGAAGACGGGACGATCGGGCGGAATGCTGTTCATCGTTCATCGCATGGCATTCTCGAATCAACGCGATGAGCTGGTTTCGATTGTCGACTGGCGAATGGTCGTTCGTATGGATATGGACCGTCGCGACGGAGATTCGGAATGACGATCGAGCGCTATGAAGACATCCAGTTCGGAGACGAGCTGGGAGATTTCACACCCGACGTGAGCATGGCTGCCGTCGTTCGCTTCACGGAGGCGGCTCAGATGAACTTCAGCCGTTTCACGGACCATGAAGAGGCCCGCAAGTCCGGTCTGCCCGGAGCCATTGTTCCGGGAATCATGAGCCAAGGCATTCTGGCGGCGATGATCCATCGCTGGGCGCCGAAGGCGGAAATTCTGCGGATCGACACCATCTTTCGCGCTCCGCTCGTCGTGGACAGCAAGCCGCGCGGCCGCGGCGTCGTCACCGATCTGGACAACGAAGCCAAGGTGGTGGAGGTCGACGTCACACTCAGCAACGAGGCCGACGAGACCCGCGTTCTAGGCACCGCCCGCGTAAAGCTCTAGCAGGATGCTGAAAGGCGCAACGGGCTGATCCGGTGTCCGACGGAAGCCCCGACGTGGAGACCAGCTCCCGGCGCCCGTGGTGGGTGTACACGGTCCCCTATCCCGGCAAGGTCCCCGCTCTCACGCAGCGTCAGTGGAGTGTGATGGGGCTGCTGAGCGCGGCCGAGTTCTTCGACCACTACGACATGGGCATCATGGGCCTGGCACTCTCCCAGATTCAGGCCGGGCTCGGGATTGCCGAGGCCGACGTTGCGGGTGTCACTGCGGTGGTCCGGTTCGGAGCGCTGCCCGCTCTGGCGTTGATGGTGATGGCAGACCGCGTCGGACGCCGTGGCCTGCTGTTGGCAACCATCCTCGGGTTCACGCTCTGTACCTTCGGCACCGCGTTCGCGCAGGATGCCCGGCAGTACATGGCCCTGCAGTTCATGGGGCGGATCTTCATCTACGCGGAGCTCATGCTAGCTCCCGTGGTGGTCGCCGAGGAGCTGCAGGCGCGCGATCGCGGCTGGGGGATCGGCATGCTCGGGGCGATCGGGGGTCTTGGACACGGCGCGGCGGCGGTCGTCTTCGCATTCGTCGACGATCTTCCCTTCGGCTGGCGCGCACTCTACGCAATTGGCGTGGTCCCGATGGTTTTCTTGGCCTGGTTTCGGCGCTCGCTCACTGAGACTCCCCGCTTCGAAGCGCACCGCGAGGCGCGCGGTACCGAAACGGGTCTGGCCGCCGCAATGCGGCCCGCAATCAGCCTGGTTCGGATGTATCCCGGCCGAATTGCTGTCCTTGCCCTCGCGCTCTTTCCCTTCGACTTCGCGATCGGCAGTGCATTCACCTTCTTGCCGAAAACCTTGCAGGAGGTCCACGGCTATTCCCCGGGCCAGGTGACCGCGCTCTTTCTCACAGGCGGTGCGCTCGGAATCCTGGGTAGTGTGTTCGCAGGAGCGCTGGCCGACCGTTTCGGGCGCAAGCCAGTGATGGTCGTCGCCATGATCGTCAACGGCACGTCGATGGTCGGCTTCTACAACGCGTCGGGCTGGGCGATCCCGCTGCTGTGGGTCACCACCGTATTCACGATCCTGGCGATCGGGGTCTTGTTCAAGGCGCTGGGCGCCGAGCTCTTCCCCACCTCCTATCGCTCGACCGCCTCGGGCATGCGCATGGTCGTAGGAACACTCGGTGCGATCGCCGGTCTGGCTCTCGAGGGCACCCTGTACGAACTCACCGGCTCGCACGCCGCCGCGATCAGCTGGATGAGTCTGGCGCTGATCCTACCGCCGCTGGTGATCGGGTTCTTGCTGCCCGAGACCGCCACCCGGGAGCTCGAAGACATCGCGCCCGAGCGCCCGCTCGCGTAACAACCCGAGAACAGATTGGTGGAACGCCCAACGGATTCGTCCCGTTCCCCGCAATGGGTCGCGGTATCTGTCAGCGGCTGGCGCTAGAAACCCTATACGGCGTGGAGCGACCCGGCGAGTTGAGGGTCCGAGGGATTCGGAACGTCGCTATGCTAGAACCGACGTGAAAGAGATGCGGACAGCATGCAATTGGCTGACAGCTCTTGCAGGCAGTTCTCGGTCGGGCCCTAGCCGTCCGGCAAACGTCCGAGCGCTACCTGGCCGATGTACTCGCGGGCCTCGTTGGGCGCGAAGGGTTGCATGAAGGGCGCTGCCCGAACGTCGCGGTACAGACGAGACAGCGGGTGCGCGCTCAAGTAGGCGCCGCCACCGACTACGTCCATCGCCTTCGAGACGACCGCGATCGTTTTCTCGTTGACGATCCACTTCGCGCACTGGAACTGCTTCATGCACTCGTGGGCGTCATCCAGGCTAGGCGTGCGCGAGCCTTGATGCTCGAGAAAAGCGTCGAGTTCATTCGCCGTGTCGACGAGGATCGCCGATGCCGCTGCGAAATCGATCTCGATCTCGCCGACGAGATGCTGAACCCCGGAATGGCCAGCGATTGGACCGCCGAACTTCGGTTTTGATTGCTGCTGGGCGGCGTCGATGGCCAGCTGGCGCGCGGCTTCGGCTACGCCGACGAACGCGCCGAGCAGCGTGAGATTCGCAAGGGTCCGCCCCATCAGCACCGGTGGCGTCCACGAGCCCCAGGGCCCCGCGATCTGAATCGTTCCGTCGGGGATGACGCAGCCGTCGAGCACCACCGACTGGCTGCCAGAGGCGCGCATGCCGAGGGCATCCCAATCGTCCTGAGGGACGAGCCCCGGAGTGTCTGCGGGCACGAAGGCAAAGCCCATCTGGTCGCCCTCTTCCGAGGGCACGCGCAAGTTCATCACGTAGAGGTTGGCGATGGGCGAGAGAGTGGCGAAGATTTTTCGGCCGTCGAGCCGCCAGCCGTCGCTCACGCGCGTCGCGGTCGTCTTGGGGCGAAGGAAGTCGGTACCGGCCTCGGTGGCGGTGGCGCAGATTACGAAGTTGCCGGAAGCGATCGCCTTCAGGAGCGCTTCGCTGCGTGCCGCGCCCGCCTCATCACCCCCGGCCACCGCCCCGCGCCAGGCGCCGACGAGCATGCGACTCGCGCCGAGGTGCATGTTGAGCGCAATCGCGGTGGAGGCATCGGCACGACCCAGCCGCGACAGGCCAACTGCCCAATCGCGCACCGAATCGAGCCCGAGCCCGCCGAGCGACTCGGGTACGAAGGCCCCCAATGCACCGCTGACGGCCAGCTCGGCGAAGTTCTCGCTCGGAAAGTTCCCGGCCCGGTCGTGGGCTTCCGCGCGCGCGGCGAACTTCTCCACGTGACTCTCTGCCACGTCGGTAAATCGTCGGCCGGGTTCGGTTCGCGGCTGGAGCATCCCAGTAGGATGACACGCGGCGAATGGCTTGGCGCGCGATGGCCAGATATCATCTAACGATCAATCAGATCACGTCCCGACGTTGGATAGCGCTGGATCGGGTGGTTTCACTCGACAAGTGCCCAGCGTAATGGTGCCGAACACGAGGTGAGAGATGAGCAAGCCCCTCGAAGGCGTCCGCGTTCTGGAGGTCGCCCAGTGGTGGTTCGTTCCGGCGGCTGGTGCCGTGCTAGCCGACTGGGGTGCGGAAGTCATCAAGGTCGAACACCCCGAAACGGGCGACCCCCAACGCGGGCTGGTCACCTCGGGATTGGTTCCCGCCGGTGGCTTCAACTTCATGTGGGAGCAGCCCAATCGCGGGAAGCGCAGCATCGGGATCGACATCCGCGCTGAGGGCGGGCGCGAGCTGCTCTATCGGCTCGCCGAAACGTCGGACGTCTTTCTGACCAGCTTTCTGCCCGAAGCCCGTCGCAAGCTTCGCATCGACGTGGACGACCTGCGCCGAATCAACCCCAACATCATCTACGCGCGCGGCACCGGCCAAGGTGTCCGCGGACCCGAAGCCGAACGGGGAGGCTATGACGGTGCCTCGTTCTGGGCCCGTGGCGGCATCGGTGCCGCGCTGACCGGGGCAGGTCACGAGGGTCCGCCGGTCGGACAGCGACCGGCTTTCGGGGATGGGATCGGCGGCATGACGATCGCAGGTGGTATTGCGGGAGCACTCTTTCGCCGCGAGCGCACCGGCGAGCCCTCCATCGTGGACATCTCGTTGTTGGGCACCGCCATGTGGACGCTGGCCCCGGACATCACCATGGCCAAGGCGCTGAAGGCGCTGGCGGGCGGTATGCCCAAGATGGATCGGCGCATGAGTCCCAATCCGATCGTGAACCAGTACCAGACGAAAGACGGACGCTGGATCATGATGATCATGCTGCAGTCCGATCGCAACTGGCCGGATCTGTGCCGCCATCTTGGTCGCGAGGATTTGATCGAAGACCCGCGCTTCGTCAGCACCGAGAAGCGTTTCGAGAATCGCGGCGAGTGTGTCGACGAGCTCGATGCGATCTTCGCGCAGCGCACCCTCGAGGAGTGGAAGCGAGCGCTCGCCACCACCGACGGTGTCTGGGCGCCGGTGCAGCGGCCGATCGAGCTCTACGACGATCCGCAGGTGCTGGCCAACGGCTACCTCCAGGAGGTAGAGCTCGGGGACGGGAGCCACTGTGAACTCGTCAACAGCCCCGTGCAATTCGACGAGAATCCGTCGCACTTCGGAGCCGCCCCGCAACACGGCCAGCACACCGAGCAGATTCTGCTCGATTTGGGTCTGAGCTGGGAAGAGATCTCCGGCTACAAGGACGCCAAGGCGATTCTGTAGTGCAGGTGGCGCCGAACCTCGAATGGGGTCAGGTTGAGCGCTTGGCCTCGGCGACGAGGCGATCCGCCAGCCGCGTCGGCTCCGGTAGGCGATAGCCTCCGCCACAGCGCAGCACCAAGGCCACCGCGGATTCGGCGTCGATGCGATGCCCCACGCTGACGAACACCGGCTTGACTCCTCTTCGTGTGCGCAGGACCACTCCAACCTTCTGTCCGCGGTCTGTCAACGCCGTCCGAGCTCCCCGTCTTTCCGCGGGCAAACGATGAGACCCCACCAATCGACTCTTCGCGCAGCCGACAGAGGGAAGATCGACCAGCACGCCTAGGTGGCACGCGATACCGAAGCGTCGCGGATGGGCGAGGCCGTGCCCGTCGCACATCAGCGCATCGGGATTGGCTCGCAGCTTGCGCAGGGCCGCCAGCAGCGAAGGCGCCTCGCGAAACGAAAGCAATCCGGGTACGTAGGGAAACGTCAGCGGGCGGCTCGCCACGCGTTGCTCGACGACGTGACACCGTTCGACCTCCCACACGATCACTCCCGCGATGCAGCGGGTCCCGTCGCGGGAATACGCCGCATCCAAGCCAGCCACCATTCTCGGTGGATTCCGAGGTCGCTCCACGAGAACGTCGGCAGCCAGTCGCCGCTGTGCCGCGATTGCCGCTCTTGGCGAGAGTGACCAGCGGTGCGGTGCACGCTGGATCTTCATGGCCGTCCACGAGTCGCTGGCCGTGGTTCCTTTTGCATTCGTCGATCCGGATGAGACTGCGCGGAATCCACCGCGCTAGCTCGTGGGCCGGTGTTTTCGTCCGAATCGCGATCGCGCCTGAGTGGCGGGAAGACCCTCGAGAATCTTCGCAAACCGCCTTCGAGCCGCGCGAACGTCCGACGCTTCGGACTGGCTGACGTCGGTACAGCAATCGCCTGTGCGACAGCCCGCGCAGTCCAGGAACCGGCCATCGCCTTCCAACAGCCAGCGTTCGTCGCGCAAGATTCGCATATTCACGTGATAGCTGAAGATCCATTCCCTGTGTCGGCTGCTTTCCCCTAGCAAGATGGGCTTCAAGCTCCGGCCGTCGATCTCGCGATCTTCGGGAAGCTTGGCGCCTGCGAGATCCGCGAGTGTGGGCAGGATGTCGGAAAAGTCGGTCAACGCCGGGCTGACGCTGCCGCCGGGAATCCGGCCTGGCCAGCGAACGATCAAGGGCACGCGCACGCCAATTTCTTTGGTCCGCCCTTTTCCAGACGCCTCGGTCCCATTGTCCGCGGTGAATATGACAACCGTTTCTTCTGCGAGCCCCGTTTCTTCCAGCGCGTCGAGCAGGCGGCCCACCAGGTGATCCATGTATGCGAGGTTGGCCTCGAGGCTGCCCACGGTCCGCTCACCAGGAAGCCGCGGGTCGGGGGTCGGACTGTAAGGCCCGTGGGGTAGCAGCATCGGGTAGTAGGCGAGAAAGGGCTGCTCGGCGTGCGGTCCCTGTTCTCTCATGAATTCGATCAAGAAGTCGGTCATCATGTCGGGCCCGTAGTCATCCGAGCCAGTCGCGAGCAGCCGTTGGTCTTGAATCACGGCCGGCGCCCAATGACGCGAGAAGCTTCCCGAGTAGTCCTCGCCGGGCACGAGCTTGTGCTTCCACTTCCAGATCCGATAGCGGTCGAATCCAAGGTCGTAGAGACGCTCCTGGGGTGAGCCGGGGAGCTGCCACTTGCCTGCAGCCGCCGTTCGATATCCCCGGGCCTTCAACAGATCCGCGAAGCTGATTTCCCTGGCTCCCAGGTTTTCCTCGCGGGAGCCCCGAAGCGGTGCAAAGAGCGAGTGGATCATACCGGTCCACCCGGTGCGAAAACCGTAGCGCCCGGTCAGCAGGAGAACCCTCGAAGGTGTGCACATCGGTGTCGCGTAGGCGGTCTCGAAGCGCATGCCCTCGCCGGCGAGGCGATCCAACCGGGGAGTGTGGCTGGCTTCGTTGCCGTAGCTGCCGAGCTCCGCGGCGCCCAGATCGTCTGCCATGATGAGCAGCACGTTGGGCCGTTCGTCGTTGGCGCAGCCCGCGAGTAACCCCCACAGCGCGACGAGTGTCGGCGCAAGCCCTCTGCGCGAGTGGAGCGGCATGCGCCGCAAGGTAGCTGCTTCCGGGAGTCCAGTGGGCCGGCCGGTCCTCAATTGGCTCGGCGTGCGGTCAATCGCCTCGGCCGACGACCGATCAGAAGAAGGGGCCGCGCGCTTGGCCGGCTGGATTCGCGGGAGCCTGGATTCGTGCAGCAGGGCCATACAGCCTTTCATCCTCTTCTCTTCGCTGCCGCCCCCGCGCTGTCTGTGTTCGTCGACAACTACGATCAGCTCGATTACCGCGAGCTCCTCTGGCCCGTTCTGTGCTGCGAGGCAGCGGCCGTGCTCTTCTGGGCTGGCTCTGGGTTGCTGCTTCGCGACGGGCGCCGAGGTGCGGCGACCGCTTCGGGAAGCCTGATCCTGCTC
>CAXMOC010000140.1:0-1599 GCA_964194865.1 uncultured Opitutales bacterium
CTAGGGATTCAAGGCGTCGATCACCCGACGCTGGAACGCTCGGGCCGGATCCGTCTTCCGCGCCTCGGCCAGGTAGCCGTCGCGCTTGGCCGCGTAGTAGGCGATCTCGCTGAGCAGGCCCTTCCGGCGGTCGAGTCGATCTTCGAGCGCTAGACGACGCTGTTCAGCGGGCATGTCCCGAAGCTCGTCGGGCAGCTGCGAAACCTCGATGTCCTCCCACTGAAGTTCACCATCATTCAGCTTGGAAACCAGATCGCCGTCTTTCGAAGTCGTGGCCACGCCCTTGCGGCCCAGATAGGAAGCTCGAGCCGCGGCCGCCTCGGCCCCGGCGTCCCCAGCCTTCTCGATCGACGAACGCAGACGCTCGCGTGCGCGATCGTCGCCATAAGGCGTCAGGGTCTTCGCGAGGGCTTGGTTGAGCTGGGCGAGCTCGTCGTCCCACGGCGAACCGCTCGCATGTTCGGGCGTCGCGGAGAGCGCCGCGTAGGTTCCGCCCCCGGCCGCGGCGATCGCCCGCCAAGCTGCTCTAGTGTCGCTGTTCGAGCCCAGCTGGATGGCGTGAATGGCGATGCCCCGCTGGCGTGCATCGCGCACGATGGCGGGCCACTGGACGGCGTTCGCGTAGTCCATGTGGGGCGGGGCATCGCCGGCGAGAATGATCGCCCGCTCCGCCGATCCCGATTGGCTCCAACCAATCTGGTGAACGGCCTCTTCGAGCGCCCGATTGACGGACTCCGGAGTGTCGCCTCCGCCCGCGGCTTCCAGCCCGAGCAGGCGCACGTAGCACTGATCGATGTCCGCGCTCAGATCGAAAATTTGGGTCACGTACGCGTCTCCCCGATCCCGGAACGCAACGATTCCGACACGCGTTTCGACTCGACGCAGCGAGAGCTGATCGACGATTCCCCACAGCTCTGTCTTGGCGCGGTCGATCAGCCCGCTCATCGAACCCGTGGTGTCGAGCACCAGAACCAGGTCGATCGAGCGTTCTGCTCGTACGGGAGCCGCCAAAAGGAGCAGTGCGGTTCCGATTACCCATCCAGCCATCACGACCCGAATCTAGGCTTCCAATGTGGCGGCGATGTGGCGCCCTCGAGGTAATTCCGCGGCTGAGGATGTCGCGGCGCCTCGCTTGCAGTCGAGGGCCCTGGTTGGGCCGAGTGCACTCCGGTTAGACTGGGCGAGCAATCTACTCGAGCTGAAAGCCCATGACGACCGAACCCAACTGGGACATGACCCCGTACTTCGAAGCCTTCGGGGAAACCCAGTACCGGGGGTTTCGCGAGTCACTCGAGCGAGACGTGAAGGAGCTACAAGAGCAAGTTGCCGCTCTGGATCGTCTCGATGCTTCGAGCCTGACGCCGTGGGCCGACTTTCTCGTGCGGCTCGAGGCCGTGACGGCCCGCAGCACCCACCTCGCCTCCTACCTTGGCTGTCTGTCCGCCGCCGCGTCCCACGACGAAGAGATTCGCAGCGAGGCGGCTTCGGCCGCCGCGGCTCGCGCCGAGCTGGAGAAAGTCTTCGTCGGCGTGCGCGCGGCGTTTGACGTCGCGCCGCAGCAGGTCTTCGAGCAGCTCGTGGGAGATCCGAAGTTGGAGG